>CAIYQV010000368.1 GCA_903928365.1 uncultured Flavobacteriia bacterium | reverse complement strand
CATTCAAGGTTCACTTACGAATTTCTACAATTCAACTGCGACAGAGCGCGTTTCACAAGGTTTTGTCTTTGAAGAACCATCACTGGGCGTGTTTGTAGCAACCTTCGAAACAGACGAACAAAAAACAGTAACTTATCCATTTACTAACGGAAGTACCTTGAACGACGCTTTTGCAGGTTCCTTGCAATTCACTTTCAATGGTATGGCTCAAAATCCAACATGTACAGGGTCTTCCATCGCTTCGATTGACGGTCAAGGCACACTGTTATTACCATCAGGAAACACCTTTACCAATGTGATCCGATATAAGATCGTTGATACAGTCTTTACACAAGTAAACTTTATCGTCCCAATCGATGTGATCTTTGTTCGCACGCAGTATGAGTATTACGATTTGACAAATGATGTGCTTCCATTATTTACATATACCAATGTGAATATTAATCAGGCTGGTTCATCTACTCCACTGGCAACACAGACTGCCATTCTTTCAGCAGTTCAACCAACTACAATTGCTTCGGTAAGCGAGGTGTTTTCCCAAGAATTCAGTATTTCCCCAAATCCGGCATCGGATCAATTCATTGTCAGAACAAAAGGAACCCAAGCAAATTCCTTAACTATTGCTGATCTGTCAGGAAGAATTGTGAAAACAGTAAACGAATTAACAAATGCTCAATTCGTTTCCATTGAAGATTTGCCTGCTGGCACCTACATTGTGAAGCTGGATCATTCGGATCATGCAGAGAAGCTGATCATCAAATAACAGATTTATGAACCGCTCCTTGTGAGCGGTTTTTTGTTTCCTACAGATTTGACCTTGTCAAGAGGTGTTACTTTTGGGATGAACATCGTTAATTGGCAAAGTTCGCTATGGCAAAATCTTTACTCTCAGGCATACTGTTATTTGTTGCATCACTCAGTTTTTCTCAGATCAACGATGGTCTGACCGCTGAAGAACGTGCATACCTCTTTCACATCGTGAAGAAAAGTCCTATTCTGGACCTGGAACTGGGACGTTATTTCGATTACAAAGGTCCGCAGGTGAACTTGGGCAATAAGCAACCTAATTATGATTCACTTGAAACGTTGATCATCAATCAGCCGGAGTTACTGACCATCCGTAGGGAGGAAATTGCCAAATCTTCTAAAGGATTACTTGCCGAAGCAGCCAACAAGATCGCCATTTGGGAATTAAATAAATTATTGCTCGCCAAGCGTGGTTCGGACAAGGATATCATCCCTTTTGAAACTGAGAATGCCTTATTTGACACGCTCTTCATGACTTACCTTCCCGCTAATGCAATGAAAGAAAAAAACGGCGTGTTTATCCCCCATCCAAAACTCAACAGCATTCTGAACCCCGGTCTTTCACTGGATGACAAGATCGTTTTTCTGGATGGACTGCGCTTCCTGGAGGAGAATGATCAGCTCGTAACGATTGAAGCTATGAACTATGCGGTCAATGAATACGTTCGACGCAGAACTTTAGAAGTTTTTCATTCACTTGGAGGAGAGGCGGATATCTTTCGTAATATCCTTGTCGCTGCCGGAGACGGGAGTTCAACAGCTGGACTATTGGAAGAACGCGAGAAGGATGAAAAAGGTCGTTGGAACAAAGGCCTGCCTAAAGCCATCGGTTTGTTTCCCTATCAGGTAAAACTGATGCAGGACGAATCGAAGAAAAACCAGAAGATTGAACCAATGCGGGTAACCAGGAATGATCTTAAAACGGTTGGAGGAAACAAGGAAACAAACCTACATTTTGATGTGTGGGGTTACAATTCGAAAAAGCAAACAACGGTGGTGATCGAACGAAATGGAATCAATTACCATCTGTTTGGTTCGGCTGATACACGTTTTCTTTCTCCGGATTCAAATTTCTCGGATGGAACGACCTTTCAAACACTGATCAATGAACTGGAGCGAAATCACATTGCTGATCTGGACGAAATGATCTACGGTCGTCGGGGTTTTGACTACTGGATTGAATACAATACGAAAAAGAAGGACGAAACGGAGATGAAAATCAACCAGAAGGAGAAAGAATTCTCCGATCTTGGTTATACGCCCATTGTTACGGGTGATCGCGCCTCACGCAACATGCGGAAAGAAATGAAGCGCGACCGTAAAGCTGGCATACATCCGGATTCGAAACCAAAGAATCAAGGTTACCAGCCCAATACAGATGCTAACAAAAAGGAAAAAGGAAAAACTCAAAATAGCATTGTTGAATTGTATGGACTTTTCAATGCCTACAAAAAGAAGATCGCTGAACTGGAACAACAAAAACTGGAAGCCGTTGATCTCCGTGCTCGCTATCAGCAAAAACTGGACATGTACAAACAAGTAATGGGTTTGAACTGGGCACCATATACGGAAGAAGACGGATTATATACCTTCTCAGATTCCGTCACGTTCGATATCCGCACGCAAGATTTTACGTTTCCAGCAACGGCTGCATCGCAGGACTTTGAAATTCGACTCATAGCGATTCCTGAAACGGCGATCTCAGATCAGGCGGATGAGGTAATGCTCCATATCAACATGGCAGATGCCCGTCCGAACTATGATGCCCGCTTACAAATTGCGCTGAATGATGTCTTTTTATCCGATAAATGGGATTTGAGTCGACCACTTTTCCAGCGCGAAGACAGTCTTGCACTCCTGCAATTCTTTGAAGCACTGCAAGATAAGAAAGTTGATTTTGAACTCATCGCACGGGGACAGGGTGTTGGCCGATGGAACGGTTGCAGAACAGTCAAAGATGCGAAACCGACCGAATTGGGTAGTTATTCCGGAAAT
>CAIYQV010000367.1 GCA_903928365.1 uncultured Flavobacteriia bacterium | reverse complement strand
GGTTGTTTTTGCGTCTTAACGAAAAGCTTGTTTCTCAATTATGAAAAAGTTATCGTTATATACGTTACTGTTGACGTTTTTTATAAGCATCAATTCTTATGCTGGTGGTCCTATAACAGCGTCTGATTGTGCAACTGCTGTAAACATTTGTCAAAATGCGTCATTTCAAATAGATCCTGTAACTGGCTCAGGTTCCGTAACAGAATTTCAAACAGGTACAGTTTCAAATCCTTCTATAAATCCCGCCTCTGGTAATTCCGGCTGTCTTCTATCCGGCGAATTAAATCCAACTTGGATGGTAATTAATGTTGCTGGAACAGGCACCTTAGAATTTTCATTTGGTCAAGATAACGGTATGGGTTGTTTTGATTGGATAATGTGGCCATATACGGCTAATTCATGTACTCAAATTATAAGTAACCAACTTGCTCCCATCCGTTGTAATTGGAATGGGATGTGTGAAGGTTTTACAGGTATATCAACGCCTCCACCTCCCGGTGGTGATGCATCAAATTTTGAGCCCGAGTTAAATGTAACTGCGGGACAACAATATTTAATTTGCCTTTCAAATTACAGTTCTCAAGTAACAAGTTTACCACTAAATTTTTTTGGTACTGCCAATGTTTCATGTACAGCTGTGCAACCTGTCACAGTTGCTGGGGCTACAATTTGTCCCGGACAATCCACAACATTAACAGCAAATAGCCCGGGTGCAACAACGTATGCATGGTCCAACGGGGCCACCACTTCAACAATTACTGTTTCTCCATCCGTGACCACAACCTATACGGTTACTGTAACGGCACCAGCAGCAAATGGAGCAACAGGTACAGGAACGGCAACGGCAACAGTGACGGTCTTGCCAGCTACAAGTCCTCAATGCGGATGTACGGTGACGGCAGCTAATAATGGACCGGTCTGTGAGGGCACAACTTTTAACCTATCCGCAAGTAATGTAAATGGCGGAACCTATGTATGGAGTTTGGCAGGTAATCAGATTGGTAATACTCAAAATGTAACAAATGTACCCGCTCCTACTGCTGGTAGTTTTCCAATTACAGTTACCGCAACTGATAATCTTGGGAATGTTTGTACAGGAACTACAACAGTTGTGGTAAATCCATTGCCAGTCGTTTCTGCGGGTCTTGACCAAAGCACCTGTCTTGGTGGCTCAGTTACGCTTTCAGGATCGGGAGCTAACACCTATCAATGGACAGGTGGCATGCAAAATGGGGTTGCCTTTTATCCAAACTCCCCAAATTCATTCATTGTAACGGGTACAGATGTAAATAATTGTACCAATACAGATGAAGTTTTAGTTTCAATTTTGTATGCACAAATGCCATCTATTTCTTCAAGTGTATCTACAGGTTGTGTGCCAACAGAGGTGACCTTCACAAATAATAATCCTGCCGCTTCGAATTGTACTTGGAATTTTGGAAATAACCAAACTTCAACTCTTTGTTTCGATCCAACAACTGTGTATAACCAAGTTGGTTGTTTTGATATTACTTTAACACAAACAGATGTGCAAGGATGCGATACAACAGTAACATTTAATGACGTTGTTTGCATTGAAGATGTTGATGCGTCATTTTACCTTTCGCCAGGTACGATTGGCCCAGGAAATTCGACGGTTTCGTTTTATAATAATTCTTCAAATGCGGTTAGTTACCAATGGTATTTTGGAGATAATACAAATGCCACTGATTTTGAACCCATTCATACGTACAGTACCAATCTTCAAACAGGTTATGTTGCAACCCTCATTGCTACATCTGAAGCTGGATGTGTTGATTCTACATCAATGCCTATTTCCTATCAAGAATTATTGATCTATTATGTTCCTAATTCATTTACACCAGACGCTGATGAACATAATCAATTGTTTACCCCTGTATTTACATCTGGATTCTCACCTGATAATTTTGAAATGACGATTTTTAATCGATGGGGAGAATTAATATGG
>CAIYQV010000366.1 GCA_903928365.1 uncultured Flavobacteriia bacterium | reverse complement strand
CACCAATTGCTTATTGAAAAGGGTGTAGGGGAGTGTATCCCTTTGGCAATGCCCTGAAGGAATAAAATGAAACAATACGATAGCTATCAGCAATCTATTTTTCAATCCCCTCCAGATTCAAAATGAACGCATATTCCTTTGCAATTTCGAGTCTTTCCTGAGTTCTGCCTGACCCGCCACCATGGCCTGCATCCATGTTACAATCAAATAATAATGGATTTTGATTGGTTCTGCTTGCACGTAATTTAGCTACCCATTTCATTGGTTCCCAATACTGAACTTGTGAATCATGGTAACCCGTAGTGATATACATAGCTGGATAATCCATCTTGCGAACATTGTCATAAGGAGAATACTTCAACATGTACCAGTAATAATCCGCCTCATTTGGATTGCCCCATTCTTCGTATTCGCCTACAGTGAGTGGAATGGATTCATCGAGCATAGTGGTTACGACATCAACGAATGGAACTTGAGCCACAATTCCTTTCCAGAGATAGGGGGCCATATTTGTAACCGCTCCCATTAATAATCCGCCCGCACTACCACCTTGCGCATAGATCTTTTCCGGGTCACAATACCCCTGCATTCCAAGAAATTCAGCAGCATTGATGAAGTCCGTAAACGTATTGATCTTTTTAAGGAATTTACCGTTTTCATACCAATACTCGCCCATATATTTACTCCCTCGAATGTGAGCGACAGCATATACAAAACCTCGATCCAGTAAACTCAACCTTGTGGCGCGGAAGACATCAGGAAGAGTATATCCATAAGAACCATAGCCATACAACAAGCAAGGTGCTTTGCTCAGATCAGTTCCTTTTTTGTAGACAAGGCAAACCGGAATCTTTGTTCCATCATTGGCAGTCGCCCAGATTCGCTTGGATTCATAGTTCTCCGACTTGAAGTTCTTGTCTTTTAATTCATTTCGAAACCATACCGAACGCTCACCCGTCCTCACATCATAGCGAAACACGGAAGAGGGGGTAGTAAGCGAATTGTATGAGTAAAATAAGGTTGTGGCATTATAATCATCATTATGTCCTAATCCTGTGAAGTATGTTTCTTCAGAAAATTCGATGTATGAACGTTCTTTGGTATCAAAACGGATCACTTCAATTTTTCTCAATCCATTCAATCGAACCTCGGCAACAAGAAAATCCCTAAAGACCTGTATGCTTTCAATCAAACGTTCTTGATCATGTGGGACAAATTCTGATACAGACTTTTCTTTTTCGTTTCCGGGGCAGAAGAGAATCTTTCCGTTTTTCGCGTCTTTATTTGAAAGGATATAAAATCCATTTTCATGGTGTTCAACATCGTAGATATGCCCCTTATCACGTTTCCAGAATATTACAGCATCGCCAGAAGGATCATTGGCATCAATCAACCGTGTTTCTGAAGTAGTGGAACTGGTACAATGAATAAAAATGTAGCGTTGGGAGGTAGATTTTGAAATGTGGACGCTGTATTTTTCATCATCTTCCTGATATACAAGTCGATCTTTCTTTGAGTCAGTTCCTAATACATGACTGTATATTTGATATTCCCTCAATGTTTGAACATCTTTTTTTACATAGAAAATGGTTTTGTTGTCATTCGCCCATACAATCGAACCATCTGTGTCGGTTATCTTATCTTTAAGAAACTTACCATCCTTATTTTTTCTGAAAGTGATCTGATATTTTCTTCTGCCAAGCAGATCTTCACCCAGTGCAAGCAACGAATTATCAGGTGATGGTGCCCAATCCGCTAGTTCATAAAAAGATTTTCCCTTGGCTCGTTCGTTTTCATCCAGAAATAGCGATTCTTTACTTCCCTCCATCTGGATGATCTTCACGTAGTCTTTTCCCTGTTCATTTCGAACTTGATATGTATGTCCATTCAATATAAATGGAGCGCTTGATTCATTCGGATCAATCCTGGATTCAAACTCATTTAGCAGTGTCTCCTGCAATGGTTTTAACTTTTGAAAATAGGCTTGGGTATAATCATTTTCTTTAGCCAGATGATCCAGAACTGATTTGGAATCGCGCTCGTTCATCCAGAAATAATCGTCTGTTCGCACATGTTGATGAATGCTTAATTGTTTAGGAATGATCGGTGCAACAGGTTCCTGTGCCATAAGTGTGCTTTTTACAAAAATCAAATAAAGAGAACTTAGAAAAACAACCTTGAAAAAGTTGGTCATAGCTAATTTTTTACAGAAAGATAAAAGTACAATAATTCGCAAAACGGGATAATAAGTACAGGTTTCTTTGAGTAAATTTGTGTCACATGAAAAAGTTGTACAAGTTCCTTTTAAACACGCTTCCAAGACCCCTTCTGATCCGTTTGAGTTACCCGTTCAAACAGATTGCCCCGATACTTTACAGGGGAGACAAGGTAGAATGTCCCGTTTGTGGAGGAAAATTTTCTCATTTCTTATCTTATGGATCAGATATGGCACATAGAGAAAATGTGTTATGTCCTAAAGACCTTACTTTAGAAAGGCATCGTTTGATGTGGTTGTACCTGAAGGAACATTCTAATTTCTTTACAGCTGATAAGCTGAATGTATTGCATATTGCACCTGAACAATGTTTTCACAAGACATTCAAAAAACAAACGAATCTGAACTATTTGACAGGAGATCTTATGTCACCAATTGCCGACATGCATTTCGATCTTCATAAAATCCCGCTCGAGGACAACCGATTTGAGGTCGTTTTCTGTAATCATGTGTTAGAACATGTGACGGATGCAGGCCAATGTATGCGTGAACTTTACCGCGTTATGAAACCTGGGGGATGGGGAATTATGCAGGTGCCTCAGGATCATAATAGAGAAAATACTTTGGAGGACCCGACCATTACATCGCCCAAGGATAGAGAAAAATTCTACTGGCAGAAGGACCATGTTCGACTCTTCGGTAAAGACTATCCAGATTGGTTGAGAAAAGCGGGATTTAATGTGATAGAATTCAAAATGAATGAACACTATTCCGCTGACCAAATCGAACGATATCGCCTTCAGAAGGAAGAAATTTTGTACATTGTAAAAAAATAACCGATGCGATCTTTGCTGCTTTTCATGATTGTGTTTTCATTCCAACTGAATGCGCAGAAGAATGTATTCCTAAAGATTTACCCTAAAGTAAATGGTGCCGATCTTACGATTGGGTCGGATTACATAGATCAGCAAGGCGTCATTTTTAATCTGGATTATTTCAACTATTACCTTTCGGGATTATCTGTTACTCACGATGGAGGGCAGTCGCTTGATTTATCGGATACGGTATTTTTGGTAAAATCTACTGATTTCATTTTATACCTGGGATACCTGAATGTAACTAACGTAGAATCCGTAACATTT
>CAIYQV010000365.1 GCA_903928365.1 uncultured Flavobacteriia bacterium | reverse complement strand
ATTGATGATCCTGATCGGCAAAAACCGGTATTTCCATTTTTGTGTTTGACGGTTTCCGGTGGACATACACAGATCGTTCTTGTGAAAGCGCCGCTGAAAATGGAAGTTATTGGTTCAACCATCGATGATGCTGCAGGAGAAGCTTTCGATAAAGCAGCCAAATTGCTCGGTTTTCCATATCCAGGAGGACCATTGATTGACAAGCATGCGAAAAATGGAGACCCAAAGAAATTTAGTTTCGCAAAACCAGCGATCAAAGGATACGATTTTAGTTTCAGTGGACTTAAAACTTCCATCTTGTATTTTTTGCAAAAACAACAATTGCAGGACGAGGATTTCATTCAGAAGAATCTGGATGATCTGTGTGCTTCGATTCAATTTACCATCATCGATATACTTTTAAAGAAAATCGGCAAGGCAGCAGAAGACCTGAAGATTTCTGAAATCGCTATTGCAGGGGGCGTTTCTGCGAATAGCGGTTTGCGCGAAGCGCTCCAAAATCAAGCGATACAGAAAGGTTGGAACGTCTATATTCCAAGATTTGAATACTGTACCGATAATGCAGCGATGATCGCCATTACAGGTAAATATCTGTTAGAGCTAAATCGTTTTTGCGATCAATCTGTGTCGGCAACAGCAAGATATTCCATTTAGCTATTGTAAATATTCGACAAAATGTTAGTTTTGTTCATCGGCTGATCGGAAATGCTCATTCGATACGTGTAGAATCAGAATTAACTTTAACTTAATAGAACATCACCATTTTTTTTCAAGCGATTATGGAACCGGAACTAATTGAGAAGGAACTGATCTCGTCGTTGAGTTTCAACGATAAGGTAGAGATCAAACAACACCCGGAGTTGAGAAGTCAGATAGACAAGGCAACCATTTTGGGTAATGCGCACAGGAGTAAAGTTTCGATCATTTTTTATGATGATTCAGGTTTGAAGCGTGTGGATACGACCATTTGGGCGGCAGGTACGAAATTTATCTGTTTGAAGGGAGGCGTATGGATTCCGATTGATCGCATTCAGGAAGTGAAAATCTGATTCAATGTAATTTTAGGAATACAAGGATAATGTAAAGAAAAAGGGTCGGCATTTGTCGATCCTTTTTAATTTTGAATCATGTTGAAGCTTAAAATGCTAATAATTGGGTTGCTGTTGTTTCCAATGGTTTTGTTGGCTCAAAAACCTGTGAACTGGACATGGAGCTATGATGGGACGCAAAAGGCAGTGAAGTTCAAAGTGGAACTTACTGAAGGATGGCACCTGTACAGTCAGCACGTACAGAATGATATTGGCCCGGTACCTACACAGTTTGTATTCGAAAATACCCCTGGAATTGAATTTATTGGAGAGGTACAAGAGCCTGTTCCAGTTCAGAAATACGATGAAAACTTCGAGGCGACCCTTGATTTTTTCGAAAAAGAGGCTGAATTCACACAAAAAGTAAAAGGATCCAAAGGTGTTGTAAAAGGAACCGTAACCTACATGGTTTGCAATGAGACCATGTGTTTACCCCCTGTAGATCTTCCATTTTCCATAACACTAGATAATCACTAAGTCATGATCAAAAGTGCATCCGTTTTCCTATTGCTGTTCCTTTTTACAGGAATTGTTTCTGCTCAGATCGAATTGCCTGAAGACAAAGTAAAATGGTCTTTTCAGATCGATCAAAAAGGGGAAGAAGCCACTGTTATTGCATCCATTAAGTGCGTGGAACATTGGCATATCAATGCGGTAAAATTGCCCAAAGGAAGTTTTGGTTTTCCAACCTCGTTTACGATCAAGAGTTCAAAAAACTATAAACTGGTGGGGGGCACCATTGAGCCAAAACCCATAGAGAAATACGATGAATTGGCTGATGAACAGTTGGCGTATCATGAAGGAAGTATTCAGTTAAAACAAAAGATCAAAATCTTGTCGAAAGAGGATTTCACTTTGGAGGGAACCTTTTCGTTTCAAACGTGCAATGAGGTCAAGTGTTTGCCTGATCATTCTGTTAATTTTAAATTGAAGGTGAAGGGAGTTCCTTCTGCTGAAGAATCAAAAGATACCATTGCTGAAACAACCATTGAGACTCAGGATACAATTTCCTCTGCAAAAGAAAATTCAGCGAAGGAAGATCGGGGAACCATTAAGGAATCTGAAAAGCAGGATAAAAAAGATTCAGGTAATAAGTCGCTTTGGAGCATATTCATTATCTCGTTCATGAGTGGATTGCTGGCTTTGTTCACGCCATGTGTTTTGCCAATGATCCCCATGACTGTAAGTTTCTTCACCAAACAAAGTAAAACAAAAGGCGAAGGGATCCGAAAAGCATTGCTTTATGGCGTTTCGATCATCGTGATCTACATTTTACTGGGCACAGCAGTGACTGCTATTTTCGGAGAGGAGGCACTGAACGACATGTCGACTAATCCGTGGTTCAATTTCTTTTTCTTCCTTTTACTAATTGTTTTCGCGGTGTCCTTCCTTGGTGCTTTTGAGATCAGAATGCCCAATTCGTGGGTGAATAAGGCAGACGCAAAAGCGGACAAAGGAGGATTGATCGGGATCTTTTTCATGGCGCTGGTACTGGCGCTTGTTTCGTTCTCTTGTACCGGTCCAATTGTAGGAACATTGATTGTAGAAGCAGCACGCCACGGCGGAATTACACCGATCGTGGGAATGTTTGGTTTTTCCTTTGCGCTTGCATTACCATTCGGTTTGTTTGCTGCTTTCCCGGGATGGATGAACTCCATGCCGAAGTCAGGTGGCTGGTTGAACAGTGTGAAAGTGGTACTTGGATTCCTGGAATTGGCTCTGGCGTTTAAGTTCTTGTCCAATGCGGACATGACATGGAACCTGCACATGTTGGAGCGAGAGGTGTTCCTGGCAATATGGATCGCTATTTTCCTGGTAATGGCATTGTATTTATTCGGGATATTCCGTCTTTCACATGATAGTCCTATTGAGAAGTTGTCCGTAGGACGCACCATGCTGGCTACAACCTCATTGATCCTGGTTATCTACATGCTACCTGGTATGTGGGGAGCGCCACTCAATCTGATCTCAGCTTTCCCACCTCCTTTGCAATACAGTGAATCTGGTGGTGCAGGAATTGGTAGTTCGAGTGCAGCAACGGCAGAAAAAGGTCCGGAGGGCACGGTGCTAGGTCCACAAAACATATGGGTTTTCCATGATTACGACAAAGCCTTGGCTTATGCGAAAGAAGTTAATAAACCAGTATTTGTTGACTTCACCGGAATTAATTGTGTGAATTGCCGCAAAATGGAACAACAGGTGTGGGGACAAAAAGGTATTATTGAAACCTTAAAAAATGACGTGGTCATTGTTTCATTACATGTGGATGAACGCGAAGATCTTCCTGCTAAGGAGCAAGGTGAATTTGAAGTCTATCCGGGTAAAACCATGTCTGTTCAAACCACAGGAGATAAGTGGAAAATGATGCAGATCAAACGCTACAATATTTTGGCGCAGCCATACTACGTAATGCATAATGCAGACGGTAAAGACCTGTCTAACGGTTCTGCCGACTTCGAGCATACCAGCGATCCTATAGACTTCAAAATGTGGTTGGATAAAGGAATGAAGCTTTTCAGAGAAAAGAAATAAGCTGTTCTTTCCATTTAGATTCACTTTGTTAATTTTAAACAGTGAATCAGTTTCTGCTTACACCCATAGAATACCTGAAAGGAGTGGGGCCTCAACGCGCGGCGCTACTTTCATCTGAAGTGGGTGTGCGAACTTTTGGAGATCTGCTGAATTATTTTCCTTTCAGGTACATTGATCGGTCGCGTTACCATCAGGTGAGTGATCTGATTGAACTGGATAGTTTTGCACAGCTAAAAGGGCGGATCATTCAGGTGGTGGAAAGTGGAGGAACACGGCACAAACGTTTGACTGCCAAATTTCAGGACGAATCGGGTGTAATAGACCTCGTCTGGTTTCAGGGAGCAAAATGGATCAAACCATTGTTGAAGGCAGGGGTGGAATATCAGGTCTTCGGTAAGGCAAAACAATATGGTTCGACCTGGAGTATTCCTCATCCCGAACTCACGGAATGGAAGGATGTCCATCAGAAAACGGGCTTGCAACCAGTCTACCCTTCAACGGAAAAACTATCCTCCAAAGGACTTCATTCCAAAGGGATCGAAAAGCTGACTGCTGCCTTGGTTCTGCAGATTAAAGATAAAATTCCCGAAACACTTCCGTTGGAATTGTTACAAGAAAACCGAATGATTTCCCGTGAGCAGTCCCTGTATTTGGTGCATCGTCCAGATACAGAACAACACTTTCATCAGGCACGTTTTCGGCTGAAATTCGAAGAACTCTTTCTCCTTCAAATGGAGTTGCAGATCCGAAAGCAGATCACTACACAGCGCTCTCAGGGATTTGTGTTTAAAGATGTAGGGAAGGTGTTCACCGATTTTTATGAGCATTTCATGCCTTTCCAGCTGACCAATGCTCAAAAGCGTGTTCTTAAAGAAATTCGTAAGGATTTTCTTTCGGGACATCATATGAATCGTTTGCTTCAGGGAGATGTGGGTTCCGGAAAAACGCTCGTAGCTTTATTGACTATGTTGATGGCTATAGATAATGGCTTTCAGGCTGCACTCATGGCTCCCACGGAAATCCTGGCACAACAGCATTATGAAACGATCGGTTCGTTGTTGAATGGATTGCCTGTTGAATTGAGATTGCTTACCGGTTCCATCAAGAAAAAGGAACGCGAGCACATACATGCAGGTTTATTGGACGGATCCATTCAAATACTGGTAGGTACGCATGCGTTGCTTGAGGATGTCGTTCAGTTTGCGAATCTGGGAGTAGTTGTGATCGATGAACAACACCGGTTCGGTGTAGCCCAAAGAGCTAAAATGCGTGGAAAGAATACCATTCCCCCGCATGTCTTAGTGATGACGGCAACACCAATTCCCCGAACGCTGGCCATGACTTTCTATGGTGACCTGGATGTTTCCGTGATCGATGAACTTCCTCCTGGAAGGAAGCCGGTTACCACGATGCATCGCTATGAATCGCACCGTTTGCGCTTATTTGGTTTTTTGAGGGAACAGATCGCTTTGGGAAGGCAAGTATACATTGTATACCCTTTGATCAACGAATCTGAAAAACTGGATTTCAATAACTTGATGGAAGGGTATGAGGCCATTTCAAGAGCATTCCCGTTACCTGAATACAAGGTGAGCATGGTGCATGGAAAAATGAAACCGGAGGATAAAGATTTCGAGATGCAGCGTTTTCTCAAAGGTGAAACACAGATCATGGTAGCTACCACGGTGATTGAAGTGGGAGTAAATGTTCCCAATGCCTCGGTGATGGTCATTGAGAGTGCAGAGCGTTTTGGTTTGTCCCAATTGCATCAGTTGAGAGGTAGGGTAGGCCGTGGTGCGGAACAATCCTACTGTATTTTGATGACCGGGCAAAAACTTTCGAAGGAAACCCTGAAACGTCTGGAAACAATGGTTCGAACGAATGATGGCTTTGAAATCGCAGAAGTAGACTTGCAGTTACGCGGACCGGGTGATATTATGGGCACTCAGCAAAGTGGCATGCTGGATCTTAAAATTGCGGATCTTTCTAAGGATGCTCAAATTGTTGTTCTTGCTCGGGAACAATCAAGGGCATTACTTCTGGCTGATCCTGATTTGACCCAGCCGAAACATGCCACCCTGAATTTGATATTAAGAGAAGCATTGAAATCCCGTCCCAACTGGGGTCGAATCGCCTGATTGTTGTAACTCGCAGTTCATTGCCTCGTATAGCATACAAAACGCCTGTATGAGATCCTTACTTTTTCCCCTTTTCCTGATTGTAGTTCAAACCTCTTTTGGACAATTATTGAGTGGTCGTTTGATCGAAGACGAGCGAAAAATGCTGACGTTAACCGATTTCACCGTTCAGGATTCCAACGAAGGGGTCTTATTGTTTGAATTGGCAGTAAACAATCTGGGTAATGTAACCTCGGCCAAATTACTTTCGAATGGCACGACGGTAATTTCCACTCCAACACGCATTAAGGTGAAAAACGAATTGATGAAATGGAAATTCCAGGAAGGGACGTATTATCCTGAATTTCATCATGTAACGGTGAAAATCACCACCAAGAAAGGAGCATAGCGAAAAGTTACTGTAGAAGTCTTCGCATGATCTTCCCAACATTCGATTTAGGAAGTTCATCGCGGAATAGCACTTCACGTGGCACTTTATAACCGGTTAATAATTTTCTACTCTCTTCAATAACTTCTTCTTCCGTTAGAGATGGGTCTTTTTTAACTACAAAAGCCATAACGTATTCCGTTCCATCGGGATTTTTGCCTCCTCTTACACCTACCTCAAGTACCTTTGGATTTTCAGCGATGGCTTTCTCAACCTCATTTGGATAGACATTGAATCCGGAAACCAACACCATTTCTTTTTTACGGTCAACAATTTTGAAGAATCCATCTGGTTCCATGATACCAATATCACCTGTTAGGAAGAAGTCTCCATTCATGCATTTCGCCGTTTCATCAGGGCGGTTCCAGTAACCTTGCATGACTTGAGGGCCCTTGATCCCGATCTCTCCGGGTTGGCCTGGCGCCACTTCATTACCATCATCATCAAATAAACGGATCTCTGTATTCGGAAGAGGAAGCCCGATGGTTCCACGACGATGCGTTCCATCGATTGGGTTGATCGTAGCCGCCGGACTTGTTTCTGATAGTCCATACGCTTCAAGTAGTGGGCTATTCGTCAACTTTTCCCAACGCTCTGCTACTGCATCCTGCACAGCCATTCCACCACCAAGAGATAGTTTGAGTTTAGAGAAATCGAGGTTTCTGAATGCTTCCTGATTCAAAAGGCCATTGAATAACGTGTTCACTCCGGTGAGTATTGAGAAAGGATTTTTCTGCAGATCCTTACAGAATGCTTTCATGTCGCGCGGATTGGTGATCAATACATTAATAGCCCCATAGCGGAAGAAAACAATGCAATTAGCCGTCAATGCAAAAATGTGATACAACGGCAATGCAGTGATGATGGTGTCTTGACCTTCTTTAAATACGTAACCGATCCATGCTTCCACTTGTTGAACGTTCGCACAAAGATTTCCGTGGGATAAAGAAGCACCTTTGGAAACACCAGTGGTTCCGCCTGTATATTGCAGAAAGGCAAGGTCACTGGATTTTATATCTACGTAATTCCCTTTTTTACCTTTGTTATCTTTGAGGATAGCTTTCAATGAAAGGGCATTTTTTAATTGATAAGCAGGTACCATTTTCTTGATATTCCGAACCACGAAATTGGTAATTGTCCCTTTCAATCCTCCAAGCATATCTCCAATGGTTGTGAGAATGACTGTTTCGATCTCCGTTTCAGATAGTATTGATTCCAGGTTGTAGGCAAAGTTTTCCAGAATGATAATAGCCTTTGCTCCTGAATCCTTGTACTGATGCCTCATTTCTTCAGCAGTATACAATGGATTGGTATTTACAATGACCAGACCCGCCTTGAGACACGCAAAAATCGCAACCGGAAATTGAAGTAAATTTGGCATCTGAAGAGCAATCCTGTCTCCCTTTTTCAGTTTGGTTTTATTTTGAAGATACCATACAAGCGCATCCACATGTTCATTCACTTCACTGAAAGTGAGTGATACGTCCATATTCTTAAATGCGATGCGATTACCATATTTAGCAACCGATTCATCAAAGATCTGAACAATGTTCTCGTAGCGATCAATAGCAATCGAACGCTCAACAAATGGAGGGTAACTTTGAAACCAAGGATATTCAGTCATAGTATATTTTTTTTCTAAGGGATTGATTTAAAATGTCCCTTCTTTCAAATATACTAAAAATCGAAAATAGGTCAGTTGATTCCGTTCGATGAAATTAGAATTTTAAACGATAAGCGGCTCTGTTTGATAAATCAATAGTATATTTAGCAGTAAATTACGTTATTACTTAAAGACCTGTAACTTTTAGCAGCGTCAAATTGTTTTAACTGCGATCGAATTCAAGTTTTGAAAAGAAGTGAGTACAATGCAGCCGTTCATCAGCACACCAATCAATTGTATGGGTTTGCTCTCCGTTTCATGCGGAACAGGGAAGATGCGCGCGACACTGTGCAGGATGTATTTGAAAAACTATGGGTGCATCGGAAAAAGGTAGAATTCCCTAAAGCGAAAGCCTGGTTATTTAAAACAGCTCATCATGCGATGATCAATGCGATCAACAGAAAGCAGCGGATGCAGTTTCCGGGAGATGAAAATCTTCCTGAGGCGGCAAGAAAAGAGGTGAGCTTTTTTGAATCAGGGCAGGTGGTGGACAGGGCAGTGAACATTCTTCCTCCAATTCAGCGTAGTATTATTCTTCTGAGGGATTTGGAAGGTTACAGCTATGAGGAAATAGGGGAGATTCTCTCGCTGTCGTCCAGTCAGGTGAAGGTGTATCTTTTCAGAGCCAGGAATAAGATCAAAAAGCAGTTAAAAGGTTTGAAAGAGCTGGTATGAGTAACCCTTCATTTTCGAATATCGACCGCTGGCTCTTTGAGTTGGTTGAGGGAAATCTGACTTCTGAACAGGAAGCGCAGCTCAAAGCCTTTTTGTTGCTTCATCCAGAATTGGAAATGGATTTTGATGCGTGGGAAGATTCCTTTGTTCAAAAGGAGCATTTAGATTTTGGTGATCACCGTTCTTTACAGAAGCGTCGTCCGATAGGCCTCTTTATGTCTTTAGGTTTTTCTTTCATGCTAGGGTTGGTTTTGGTGGGACTCTATTCTCAGATGTCTCAATTGGATGGGGTTTATGGAAAAAAAGAACTGGATTTAACCGCTCTTGAGGATGTTATTTTCGGCCAGATTCCTGAAAAATCTTTAAAAAGTGAGATGTCGAAGGATATAGCATCTTCCGGAAATAAAGCCACAAACGAATCGATTGTTGGAGTAGCTGGCATTACTTCAAATTTATTCGAACTAAATGAATTTGCGGGTCAACTTAACTATAATTCGGTACCATCTTCTGAATCGATGACTGAAAGCTTGGGTTTTGTTGAGGAGATTGCGAACCTTGAGAACAAGTTAACGCTTGCTTCAGAGAATAGTCGAGGCAAATCAACATTGTCAACGCAAAAAGCTAAGCCGATTTTGATTGCTGCCAACGAAGAGTCTGGGATGCGCCAAGGCATTCATTATTCAGACCATCAGAAGAAGTTCGCAAAAACGTCTTACCATCGTTCGTTAAGTACTCGTATCCATTATATGGGAAGAGCTTTGGAGCGAATGCTGGATAATCCAATTGCGTTGCGAAATCAAAATGACCCCTATTACCATGTGCCTGGGATGCAGGCGACCGATATTAACTTTGGAGCTGTAGGGACACTTCTCGCTACACGTATTCAAAGTGTTACCCGTGCACAATGGCTGGGAATGGACAATCAGCAATGGATGAATCAACTTTCAGTCGATGGCTATTCTTATGCCATGCGTGGAGGTGTAGGATTCCAGTTAAATCAAAATTATTATGCGGATGGTTCTATTCAGAATTACAATGCCGCCATAACCTATTCCCCGAAATTCTCCATTTCCAGAGAAGTGGTTCTTGAGCCCTCCATACGTTACAAAATGGGGTCAAAACAATTGGATCCCACTCAGATTCAAACAGGAGAAATGGTTGAGTTTGATCGCATGAATGAACAGCAGTTTAGTAAGAATGGACTGAATCCGCTCGGAAGGTCGCTCTGGTACCGTGATCTTGGTTTGGGCCTGATGGTGAATACAAGATGGTTCTTTGCAGGTATTCAGCAGGATAACTTATTCAGACATTTTGACAATATCTATTCACAAGATTTTTCGAATCCACGCAGAGCTCCAAAGCATTTCGTTGCATGCATCGGATCAGATTATAAGTCTGTTCGTCAAAAGATTACCATTTCACCTTATCTGGTCTATCAAAAAGAAGATCAGCTTTCGGAGGCGTGGGCAGGATTTAATTTCCGGTTTTATTGGTTGACATTGGGAGGAGCCATTTCATCGAATCTTGATCCAGCTGCATCCGCGGGCATAAAACTGAAAAATTTCATGTTACAATACAATATGGACTTAACACGGTCGTCCATATTAAATAAACAATTACTTTCGCACCAGCTTACACTACGTTTTACCACTAAGGCCGGCCGAGTAGGCCAACGCCTGCTGAATTAACTATGAAACCATGAGACGATTAACCCTTGTTCTGATTTTGGCGTGTTCGCAAATTGTTAGGTCCCAAGACCCAACGTTTACACAGTTCTACGCTAATCCACTCTACTTGAATCCAGCCTTTGCAGGATCCCATGGCTGTCCGCGATTTGCCCTGAACTACCGTAACGAATGGCCACAACTTTCTGGAAACTATGTGACCTACAGT
>CAIYQV010000364.1 GCA_903928365.1 uncultured Flavobacteriia bacterium | reverse complement strand
GAATCGTTTCGGAAACCTAACCATTACTAAATCCTCTGCTTCATTCAACGTGACAGTTAGTAATGACATTGAGGTTGGAGGAACTTTTACCACGAGTAATGCGACCAGTGTTTTTAACAGTAATGGAAAATACATTTCAATCTCAGGGAACTTTAATAATAATGCCGGGAATACGACTTTTTCAGGAACAGGTACGACAGGTACCGTTGAATTCAATGGAAGTGGTTCTCAAAGCTACAATCAGGGTTCTTCTCAACTTGACCTGAATTTTGTGATCGTCAACAATACGGCTGCAGCAGGAATTGGAGTATCCCTTTCAACGAATATGTTCATTAAATCTACAACTGGCACCATCACCTTTAGCAATGGTACAATTACCACTGGTGCCTTCCGTGTGGATGTTGCAAATACAACAACGGGGTCTGTATCTGCAGGAACTACCAGCAGTTTTGTTGACGGTAATTTGAGAAGGTATCTATCTACTTCAGGTGCGTACAACTGGCCTGTCGGGAATACCACAGTTGGATATCAACGTGCATTAACCACCTTTTCTACTTCCAGCATAGGGTATATCGATGGCAGGTTCGATTCATGGCCGGGCACTGCAGGTTATCCTCCCACACAAAATGGATCAGAATGTGGCTCTACCTATAATCTAGCCGCAATGAATAATGGCTACTGGACATTAACCGCTAATACAGGAACGGGGACCTATGACATTTCTCTTTTCCCTAGAAATGCAACCAATGTTGGAGCCAACTGGACTGTCATGAAAAGATCTACTTTGGCAACCACAGGTTGGAATCTCGATGGTTCGTGTGTATCCTCTTCATCTTCACAGGTAAATAGAAACGGTTTATCCGGCTTCTCTGTATTCGGGGTAGCACAAAGTACTGTACCGCTTCCTTCTGAATTAATTCTATTTGCAGGTGAAAAAGTAGATGAAGATAATTTATTAACATGGAAAACTGCGAGTGAACATCAGTCCTCTTATTTTGAATTGCAACGATCAGAAAATGGGTTTGACTTTGAACTACTTGCAACCATAGCCGCGGCTGGAAACAGCACAGAGTTACTCAACTACGAACAATTCGATACAGATCCTTTCCGAGACATTACGTATTACCGACTTAAGTTGGTTGATCAGGATGGAAGTTCATACTACTCTACTGTTCTGAGTCTTTCTCGAGAATTAGGAAAAGTTTCTGTTTCTGATCTGTTTCCTAATCCTACCAATTCGGATGTTTCATTCGAAGTAGTGAATCCGGAAAAAGAATCACGGATGCAAATAGCATTGTATGATCAATCTGGAAGATTACTTGAAACTATTCAGACCACCTGTAAACAAGGGAAATCGATCATTCATTTGAATCTAAGTGAGTTCTCTAGAGGTGTATACACCCTGTTATTATCCTCTGACATTCTTGAGAATTCTGAAGTAAGAAGGATCATTAAGAATTAAGTTTTTCCGATTTTTGCGGTATGAAACTTCATTACCGCGAAATGGGAGAAGGAAAACCTTTGGTCATCCTTCATGGACTATTCGGTTTTTCAGATAACTGGCAAACGCACGCGAAGAAATTTGCAGACTATTTCCGAGTGATTCTGGTGGATCTACGAAACCATGGCCATTCTCCCTGGAGTGATGAATTTTCCTATCAACTCATGTCGGAAGACCTGCACGAACTGGTTCAAGAGTTAGGTCTTGGTTCGTTTATTCTTTTAGGACATTCGATGGGAGGAAAGGTGGCTATGCATTATGCTCAGAAATACGAGTCCAGATTAGAAAAATTGATTGTCGTGGATATAGGAATCAAACAATATCCCATGCACCATGAACATATCATCGCTGGAATGCACGCCATCGATCCCACGCTGATCAAAGCACGCAGTGAAGCCGAGGTTATTCTCCGTAAACACATTGATTCAGAAGGTGTCATTCAATTCTTGCTTAAAAACCTTTACTGGAAGGAAAAAGGACTGCTTGCCTGGCGAATGAATCTTCCTATTCTGGAACGTGAAATGCCGGAAATTCTCGCAGCAGTGCCTGAAATTGAAGTGATGACACCGACGCTCTTTATTCGAGGAGCCATATCGAATTACATATTGGATGAAGATTGGAAGGCTATTGAGGAACTTTTTCCAGACTCAGACCTCGTCACTATTGAAAATGCAGGACATTGGGTACATGCAGAGGCACCTGAAGAGTTTATTGATGCTGTGTTGAGTTTTTGCTTGAGATAATCCATTCCGAATTAAGAATCCCAAATTCTGAATCATAAAAAAAGCAGCACCGTTACCGATACTGCTTTCTTCTATTTTCTTGATTTATTAAGAGTTCAACGCTTCCGCTCCACCTACGATCTCAAGGATCTCGTTGGTGATGGCCGCCTGACGTGCTTTGTTGTAACTCAATTTAAGCGATTTTTGTAATTCTTTCGCATTGTCCGTTGCCTTGTGCATTGCTGTCATACGCGCACCGTGTTCTGCTGCATGTGAATCCAACAACGCCTTGAACAACTGGATCTTCAATGATTTCGGGATCAATTCCGAAACGATCTCTTCTTTAGAAGGCTCGAAGATGTAATCTCCACCAGCTGCATTTTCAGCTTGTTCGGAAGGTAATACTGGAAGAAACTGCTCTTCAGCTACATTTTGTGTCGCAGCATTTACAAACTGGTTGTAAACGAAAACCACTTTATCAAATTCCTTCGTCGTAAACAAACGCATTAGTTCTTCTGCGATGATTGCATTGTTTTCAAAAGAAAGTGATCCAAAAATATCTTCTACCGGAGCCAATGCATCATTTACAAAATACGCATCGGTTCGTCTGAACACATCTCTGATTTTCTTACCAAGACACAATACTTTCACATTTTTACCAGCGTACTTGTCGTTAACTAGCCAGTTAACTTTCTTGATCACGTTGTTGTTGAAACCACCACACAAACCGCGGTTAGAGGTGATCCCTACGATTAGAATATTCTTCTCCTCACGCGTATCTG
>CAIYQV010000363.1 GCA_903928365.1 uncultured Flavobacteriia bacterium | reverse complement strand
TGGTACAATTTGGATACGGATAAAGCGGAAGCAATTGAAGACTTGATTGCTGTTTTCGAAACAAAAGGAAATGCAGATGTGAATGCTCACACAGAATATACAACCGTTTTCACAGCTGAAGAATGGATAGCAAATTCAGAGAAAGAACAATCGGATATTTTACTGGAATACCGTTTGGCTTACTTGGCTGATTCATGGGTGAATTGGTGTCCAGCTTTAGGAACAGTTTTAGCAAACGATGAGGTGATCAATGGTCTTTCGGAAAGAGGAGGACATCCAGTTGAACAAAAATTAATGCGTCAATGGTCGATGCGTATCAAAGCTTATGCGGAACGTTTGTTGACAGGTTTAGAAACGGTTGATTGGACGGACGCAGTGAAAGACATTCAACGCAATTGGATTGGGAAATCGGTAGGAGCTTCAGTAAAATTCGCTGTCGTTCTCGATACAATTTCTCCTAAGGTCGAAACCACTCGAACTGACAGCGAGACAAACACCGTCATATCGAGTGATTCGGAGGAAACGACGAATAGTATCGAGATAGAGGTGTTTACAACGCGTCCCGATACAATTTTCGGAGTATCTTTCATGGTACTTGCACCAGAACATCCTTTAGTTGATGAAATCACAACTTCTGAATTCAAAACGGAAGTAGAAGCATACAAAACTGCTGCATCTTTGAAATCGGAACGCGACCGTCAGTCGGATGTGAAAAATATTACAGGACAATTCACTGGAGCATATGCTGTTCATCCGTTTTCAGGTGAAAATATTCCAGTTTGGATCGGGGATTATGTCTTGGCTTCTTATGGAACAGGTGCTGTGATGGCCGTTCCATGTGGAGATCAACGCGATTACGATTTTGCGAAGGAATTCAATATTCCAATCAAAAATATCTTCCAAGATGTAGACATTTCTGAAGCGGCGTACGCTGAAAAAGAAGGTGTTATTGCTGATTCTGATTTCTTAACTGGTATGTCGATTAAAGAAGCTATGCTCTATGCAATCAATCAAATCGAACAAAAAGGAATCGGAAAAGGAAAAACAAATTACCGTTTGCGTGACGCAATTTTCTCACGTCAACGTTATTGGGGAGAACCATTTCCGGTTTTTTATAAAAACGAAATTCCTCAATTAGTAAATGATTCAAATTTACCGATTGAGTTACCAGAAGTAGACAAATATTTGCCAACAGAAGACGGAGAGCCGCCATTGGCACGTTCGAAAAAAGAGGCGTGGAACCATTTTGAGGGCGATCGTATGGAATACAACACGATGCCAGGTTGGGCAGGGAGTTCTTGGTATTTCTTGCGCTACATGGACCCGAAAAACGAACAAGCTTTCGTTTCAAAAGAAAAAGCAGATTACTGGAAACAAGTAGATTTGTACATCGGTGGATCAGAACACGCAACAGGGCACTTGTTGTACGCGCGTTTCTGGACAAAATTCCTGTACGACCGCGGTTTCATTTCTTTCGATGAGCCGTTTAAAAAGATGATCAATCAAGGAATGATTTTAGGACGATCATCATTTGTATATCAGTTCAACAGATCAATCATAAATTTTTCAGATGGGAATGTAGAGACGGAATTTATTCCGTCTTC
>CAIYQV010000362.1 GCA_903928365.1 uncultured Flavobacteriia bacterium | reverse complement strand
GTTTGTCCAGTAAGGATTTCGGTAGAGGTGGCGTCTTCGAGTTTCAGGAAATATTGATCGCGAACTATGGAATAACTACCCTGAAGATTAAGGTTGAGTCCCTTAACGATATTCCAGGAAATCGATGGAGAGAAGTTCAGGTTATAGAAGTGTTCGGTATCATACAGATGAAGTAATCCAACGCCCATACCTATGTTCCCCCAGTTTTTTACGAGCCGGTACCGAATGTTAAAAAGTTGCGACAGAAAGAGATCAGACTGATGATTACGGTAGCTTGGACTTGCGTAGTTAGATTGACGGAATCCTACCTGGTAATTGAAGCGAAACTGTCTTTTGGTCGATTCAGCATAGGGAAAAATGTTGTATTCTACCGTTGGTGCTACGATTAGGTTTGACTTCAGGTTGGAAACTGTTGCCGCGTAAATAGCAGAATTATATCCCAGGGCCCAGTGTTTTCCTATCGAAATCGCATCCTGACTGTAAACTCCATATTCCATAATCGTATAGCGTATAGGATCTTGGCCTTCGATTTTGAAAACAGAGCTATTCTTGTTGTACCAAAGCCCTGTTTCGAAAAGATTTTTTTCAGAGGTCCTGTTGGCTGAGAAGGAAGATCCTAAGTTGATATTGCTCGTATATTCCTGACCGCTCCCGAACATATTCATATTAACGTTGAAAATCCAGAGATTCCATTTGTCTCTGATCGAATCAGATCGTTGTCCGTTATTCAATCCTTTTACTTCGTATGAGATATTCGATGCGAGCGGACTATGAATAAGGTAATGCAGTGATCCTCTGTTTAGCGCTCCTAATAAGCCTTCCCGGATGTCGCTTTGAGACATATTGGGTGGAGAATTAAATTTTTCCGAAACATTAATACCTTCATATGCTCCTCGTCCGGCAAATTCAAGGGTATACTCATTTCCGCCACTTCCTGTGCGTATAACCCTGAATAGCACAGAGAAATCTGCTAATCGCTGGTCTCTGACGAAAAGCAAATGTGCAATTTCATTTTTGAAGTAATCGATATCGCAAAAATCGCAGATGGTGAATACTTTGGGCGAAATGGAGTCGGTATTTGTGTCAGCTGATGTTTGACCGAATACTGGGTGGTAAGACATCAAAATAATGAAGCAGATTAGTTTTCGCATGTCATAAAGTTATCGAAAGAAACGAAATCGTGCCTTTTGGTTACCTATTGTCGCACAGAATCTGTAACTGGAATAATAAAGGCAGAATGCATAATAACTTGAATACTATTTGCTTCTGTTCTATTTCACTTGAACCATCGTTCTGTCATAAAAAATCATAAAAAAATTAATACCTAAAATTCTTATGTATATTTGTTACTTTAGTATAAAATTTCCATTATGTATTCATCAGAACTGATCAAGGGCACGTTGAAAACGATCATCTTAAAGTTGCTCTCGGAGAATGAGCGGATGTATGGTTACGAACTCACGCAAAAAGTGAAGGACATGACCGGAGGTAAGATCCAGCTGACGGAAGGTGCGTTGTACCCTACATTACATGCACTTGAAGCACAGGGGATCCTTACCACTGAAGTGGTTAATGTAGGGAACCGCCTCAGGAAATACTACGCGATTACTCCCGGCGGCCGGAAGATCGCTTCTGAAAAGGTGAATGAGTTCACAGACTTCATCGCTACGATGATCACACTGCTGGACTTAAAACCAAACCTGGGATAGCATGATCGTTCTTCGCGAAGAGCAGGTGCAATACATCCTCGAGGACCTCGAACAAAAAGGGATTCGGATAGAAGAGCTTCGTCTCAGTCTGTTGGATCACATTTGTTGTGTGCTCGAAGAGGAGCTCGATGATCCTGAGGATTTCAGGAGTCATTACGAACACGTATTGCCTCGGTTTTTCAAGAAAGAGCTTTCCGAGATCCAGGAAGAAACAGAGTTATTAATTCGATTTAAAAATTATTACGCCATGAAAAGAACCATGCTTATCAGCGCCGGATTTACGGCATCCACCTTTATCACAGGTGCTCTTTTTAAGATCATGCACTGGCCCGGTGCCAACGCTTTGATTCTTGCTTCCATCACTGTTTTGTGTTTCCTTTTTCTGCCAATTTTATTTGTTTTCAAAACAAAAGAGGCGGGGTCTACACGAGAAAAAATCACACTAGGAATAGCCACCCTCTTCGGAATCATGATCAGTTTGGCTACTTTATTCAAATTGCTTCACTGGCCTGGGGCAGATGTAATGTGGTTGTCATCGTTAGGGTTGCTATTCTTTATTTTTCTTCCCATCTTTTTCTTGGGCGGAATCCGAAACAAAGAAACAAAGTTCAATACGATCATTTCTTCTGTTTTGATCCTGGTAGCCATTGGATTGTTGTTTGCGCTCACACAAATTCGCTACAGCAAATGGACTGTTTTCACAGAAGCACAGGCAGATGTTTCCTTGATTGAGGTTACGGGTTTTATATCTGACACATCAGCAGCTCCAACCATGTCCAATGACAAGGCAGCGCAGCTCATTCAACAGATCCGGGCACTTCGAAAAGGACTCTTCAACTATTTGAACTCAAATCTCG
Organism: uncultured Flavobacteriia bacterium; assembly: GCA_903928365.1. Lineage (GTDB taxonomy): Bacteria > Bacteroidota > Bacteroidia > Flavobacteriales_D > Crocinitomicaceae > M0103. The sequence goes on along the minus strand of CAIYQV010000362.1, from coordinate 462 downwards.
CTGAACAAAAGCAGGATGTTGAAAGGCTCAAGGATATGGGCAAAGACATCAGTTTAACACATACCTACTTTTATTCTGATGACGAAAACCCACGAACTGATCTGGTAAAGCTCACCGAATCGTTGAACGAATATACACACGCATTACCAAAAGAGGTAATAGCGCAACTTTCGATTCTCAATACCGAAAGAAGAAAACGTTACGGCGAAGAAATGGAAGAAACGATCTCCTGGGAAGAAGCACATTTTTCACATGTAACGCTTTCCGTTGCTATTAGAAATCTTTCTGCACTCGAAATGGCGATTAACGCTACAAAATAAGGTATGGCTAATCTTTAAATCCGATCTTTTTTCGGTGTTGGTTTTTTTGGGATTCCTCGTTCTTAAGAATGAGGAATCTCAGTGCTTGATGTATGTCGTCAAATTTCTGATTGTAACTGGATTCCAGGGCTTCGAGTTTTTC
>CAIYQV010000361.1 GCA_903928365.1 uncultured Flavobacteriia bacterium | reverse complement strand
TAGGAACTGGCGGAACTATTGAATCGCTCATGCACTTCCTTTTCCCTGCTATAGGCTTTAACAACCCGTATTCCTGAAAAAGTTTCCTGAACAAGGGTTGACATAAATGATTGCTCTTTTTGAACTTCCTTGCTTAATAAGTTCATTTTTGAAGAAACTCGGTAGATTAGAAAGGACATCAGTGGGAGGGGTAGTAATACAAATAAAGTGAGTGTAGGACTAATGGAGATCATTTGGTAAAGAACCAAAACAAACAGTGCTATAAGATTGAGTGTATACATGATTCCCGGGCCCAGATACATGCGCACCTGGCTCACATCTTCCGAAATACGGTTCATTAGATCACCCGTATTGTTGCTTTTGTAGAACATGAAATCCAGTTGCTGGTATTTATCAAAAATTTCATTCTTTAAGTCGTACTCAATGAGGCGCGACATTATGATGATCGTTTGACGCATCAGGAAAAGGAAAAAACCGCTGATAAGCGAGAGTAACATGTATATCCCTCCTAATTTGAGTGATAGTAGTGCTGCTCCGGATAACCAATCATTTTCAGTCAAAATGTCTCCTTTGAGCAGATTGTCAATGGAAGTTTTAAGATACAAAGGCATCTGAACACCAAAATAATTGGAAACAACGACGAAAACGATTCCCAGGAGGAAACGCCACTTGTACTTGACGAAATATTTGTTCAGATGGCTAAGCGACTTCATGTAATTAATTTCCTATTTTTGTGCCCGTCTTTGCAAGCGTTGCAAAAATAGACATTCAGCTTGAAATACGTTAAAACACATACCATCTGAATATGTTTGAGGTAAAGAACCTGGAGGATACGGATCTGGTTGCCAATCCGGTCATTGCTCAAATGAGCAAGTATGATCATGAACAATTATTGTTCTGTAATGACAATGAAACCGGATTGAAGGCTATTATAGCCGTTCACAATACCGTTCTGGGGCCTGCTTTAGGAGGTACGCGTATGTGGATGTATTCAAATGAGTTGGAGGCACTGACAGATGTTTTGAGGCTGTCAAGAGGAATGACCTACAAAAATGCTATTTCCGGATTAAATCTCGGTGGTGGTAAAGCAGTGATCATTGGTGATTCCAGAAAAATTAAATCAGAGGCCTTATTCAGAAGATTCGGAAAATTTGTTAACAGTCTTGGCGGTAAATATATTACTGCTGAAGACGTTGGTATATCTCCTTTGGATATGACTTGGGTAAGCATGGAAACGAACCATGTTGTTGGCCTTCCCGGTAAAAGCGGCGATCCTTCTCCTGTGACGGCTTATGGAGTTTATGTTGGGATGAAGGCATGTGCAAAAGAACAATTTGGATCTGATGATTTGTCAGGGAAGAAAGTTGCTGTCCAGGGAGTTGGGCATGTTGGGGAATACTTGGTTTCTTCCTTGAGAAAAGAAGGGGCGGAGGTGTTTATCTCAGACATTCACGAGCCTACATTGAAGCGCGTGGCTGATCAATACGGTGCAACAGTTGTCGGATTGGATGAGATTTATGATCTGGATATGGATATCTATGCACCTTGTGCACTTGGGGCAACAGTGAACGATGATACCCTGGGTCGACTAAAATGTTCGATTATCGCAGGTGCTGCAAACAATCAATTGAAGCAAGAGGATGTACACGGGAAAGCCGTAATGGACAAAGGAATCATCTATGCACCTGATTTCGCATTGAATGCAGGTGGTGTTATCAATTGCTACTCTGAAGTGAAAGGTTTTGATTCGGCTTGGGCGATGTCGAAAGCCGAAGAAATTTACCAAACAATTGGGAATATTGTCAGAAGATCAAGCGCTGAAGGCATACCAGCATATAAAATCGCGAATAGAATGGCCGAAGAGCGTATTGAATCAATTGGTAAAGTAAAACTTCCGCTCTGATGCTTAACAGAAGACAGCTTCGTATAAAAGTATTACAGGCACTGTATGCCTATTTTCAATCGGGTGAAGAAAACTTTTCTAAAGCGGAGAAGGAACTGCTTCAGGCCATTGAACGAATGTATGACTTATACATTTTCCTGCTACTTACTTTTTCAGAAGTCAAGACCATTTCGGAGCACCGAATTGAGAAAAATAAAAAGAAGATTAGACCGACGGAGGATGATCTGCATCCCAACCTTAAATTTATAAACAACAAGATCATTTCGATCTTAGAATCGAATCAGGAATTAAGGACGATTTCCGAACAGCGAAAAGTGAACTGGATAGGTGATGAAAATCGCGAGATGTTTCGGAAAATGTTCTTGCAAATTCGTGAGAGTGAAACGTACATTGCTCACATGAATAATTCTGAAAATACATTTGATGCAGATAAACAGTTTGCTCAGGACATTTTCAAAGTGGAGATCGCTAATTTCCCTTTATTGTACAACTTCTTTGAAGAAAAAAGTATTCACTGGCTCGATGATATCGATCTTGCGTGTTCAATGGTATTGAAGACATTAAAATCGGCAGAAGAAGGGAAGGCTTTGGAAATCATGCCTCTGTATAAAAAGGATGATGATGAAAAGGAGTTTATTTTAACCTTGCTTCGCAAAACTGTTTCCTTGGACAAGGAAAATGAACAATTGATAGATGATTTAACTGATAACTGGGAACTCGACAGGATCGCAAAAATGGATATTATACTGCTGAAAATGGCGATTACGGAGCTACAGTTATTTAGCAGTATTCCCACTAAGGTAACCTTGAATGAATACATTGAGATCTCGAAGTTTTACAGTACTCCAAAAAGCAATAGCTTTATAAATGGAATCCTGGACAAGGCTATTGAGCGACTCAAAAAAGAAAAGAAAATAGTAAAAATTGGTAGAGGATTAATAGATTAACAATGAGGAATTTAATTTTTGCAGTGTCCTTTGGATTGTTTTTGACTTCATGCACAAACACTGAAGTAGTTGAAGTCGGTAATAAAACTTCCATGATGGTTGAGCCTGTTTTTGATGCCGGTGAGGTAGTAAAAGGAGAGGTGATCCGCGCTAAATTCGAAGTCGAGAATACGGGCGAATATCCGCTGGTAATTGCGGAGGTGAAAGGCTCCTGCTCATGCACTGTAGCTAGCAAGCCGGAAGATCCTATCGCTCCCGGAGAGTCAGGTATTATTACCGCTGAAGTGGACACCGAAAGAACTTCCACAGGCTTGATTACAAAATCAGTGAGAATCGTAGCAAATACTGAGCCTTCTGTAACTGAAGTTGCGATTAAAGCAACCGTGAAAAATAAATAAGTTAAACAAACATAAGTAAACTAAAATGGGCCAGATTATCCCTTTAATACTAGTAGTAGTTGTGTTCTATTTCTTTATGATTAGACCTCAGACAAAAAAACAAAAAGAACTTAAGAAATTTCGTGAAAACCTACAAACAGGTGACAAAGTGGTGACCATCGGTGGTATTCACGGTAAGATCCTGGAAGTAGCAGAGTCTACGGTGCTCGTTAGTTCAGAAGGAACTAAGATCCGCTTTGAGAAATCTGCAATCGCATCTTCGACAGAAGATCAGCTTCAAGCATAATCAGTTTTAGATTTAGTATTGTTGATATTTCTGGTTTCAGGAATGGCTCATCGTGCGTGAACTTTTTTATATTTGTTCGACCACTTTAACCGACTATGAAATATTTAACTCTTCTTACGCTCTTACTACTCTTAGCATCTTGTTCTGAGAAATCCTCAGAATGTACAGATTGTAATGATTGTGGCTTAAATCTTAACGTAAAAGATGTTTCTTTAGAAGAAGCTCTGAGCCAGTCGAAAAATCCGGATAAAGTTCTGTCAGATAGCACTGAATTAAAGGAATCTATCGCGAAGATCGAAGCTAAGTATGGTGAGCAGTGGGATTTCTGTCACTGTGTAGTGGTGAATGATTCTATTGATAAAGCCATTAAAGCAGGTAACACCGCGGACAAACTGATCGAGCGTTGGGATTTTGTAGATAAGAAATGTCAGGCTTTTCGTATACAAGATCCGAACAGAACCCCCGAAGAGCGTGATGCCCACGAGCGAAGAGTGAAAAAATGTTTGAAAGAGGCAGGGATACGCAGGTAATATTAAAGATTTAAAAAAGGGGCTTCGATTTAACGAAGCCCCTTTTTTTATTTAAGCGTTTTTGATCTTAATAGTAAATCGCTCTTTGCACTTTAGTGATGTGCTTGGCCAAACGAATTACTTGTTTCGTATAACCAAACTCATTGTCATACCATGCATAAAGAACAACATTCTTACCGTCATTGGAAACAATCGTTGCATGTGAATCAAATACGGAACAACATGTGTTTCCGATAATGTCACTTGAAACCAACTCTGGGTCGTAAGAATAATAGATCTGATTAACCAGGTCGCCATTCAAAGATGCATCACGCAAAACAGCATTCAAGTCTTCAATCGATGTTGTTTTGTTTAATTCCAAACTCAAAATAGCAAGTGATCCATTTGGAGTAGGGACACGAACAGCATTCGCTGTTAATTTGTCTTTCATTTCAGGAATTACTTTCGTTACGGCACTTCCTGCTCCTGTAGAGGTGATGACCATGTTGATTGCAGCAGAACGGCCTCTTCTTGGCTTTTTGTGCATATTGTCCAACAAGTTCTGGTCATTGGTGTAAGCGTGCACGGTTTCTATGTGACCTTTCACGACACCGAAATGATCGTTCACTACTTTAATAATTGGTGAGATAGCATTTGTTGTGCATGATGCTGCTGAGAAAATGGTTTCATTTTCTACATCCAGCTCTTTCTGGTTGATTCCGTAAACGATGTTTGGAATTTCCTTTCCTGGAGCCGTAAGAAGCACTTTTGCAACACCTTTAGCTTTCAAATGGCGAGACAAAGCTTCGCGGTTCGTGAAAACTCCTGTATTATCGATCACCAATGCGTTGTTGATGCCGTATTGAGTGTAATCAATATCTTCCGGATTATTCGCGTCGATCATTCGAACGATCTGACCATTGATGATAATCGATTTGTTTTCAAGATCTTCGATAACAGTTCCTCTGAAAGCGCCGTGAACAGAATCGTTTCGTAATAGGGAAGCTCTTTTAATAATATCTGCATCTGAAGAACCACGGGTAACAATCGCTCTCAAACGTAATTGTTGACCTTTTCCTGCTTGTTTGATCAATTCTCTTGCAGCCAAACGTCCAATTCGGCCAAAACCGTACAATACAACATCACGCGGTTCAATGCTATTACCTGAAGTAACTCCAAATCCAACTAATTTATCCTTCAGGAATGCTGCTTTGCTTTCGTAATTAGCTTGTTCTGCCAACCATTGGCTGGACAATTTACCGATGTCCAGTTTAGAAGGGGCAAGGTCCATCAGAGAGATTTCTTCTGCCAATTCAGATGAAGTAAATACATCGATAGGTTTGTTCACTACCGTTTTTGCATATTCATGAAGGTTCAGAAGATCAGAAATGGTACTGTCCGTTAGGTGGTGTCTGAAAAGAACCAATTCGATTCCTTTATCATAAAGTAATTCACCTACTTTGCTCGCAAGCTTCACAGCAGCGCGCTCTTTTTGTACATGTGATTTCAGTTCTTTTTCGTAACCTACAGCAGCTTCCATTTGTTTTGTTTAATGTGTTAAAAGATTAATTTATTAAAGCAGAAAAGGCTGCCCGCATTTGCAGACAGCCTTTTCCATATCGTTTATCCCAAATAGGCTTTGAGTAACTTGTTTCTCGATGTGTGTCGAAGACGACGGATGGCTTTTTCTTTGATCTGTCTCACTCGCTCTCTGGTGAGATTGAATTTGGCGCCAATCTCTTCTAAGGTTAAACCATGATTCATTCCAATTCCAAAGAACAAACGAATGATCTCCCTTTCTTTATCTGTAAGCGTACTTAAAGAACGCTCTATTTCCTTCTGAAGTGATTCAGCCATCAATGCGTGGTCCGCTTTCGGGGCATCTGTATTGGCCATTACATCCATCAACGTACCGCCGTCCTCAGATGTAGAAAGTGGAGCATCCATAGAGACATGTCTACCAGAAACATTCAAGCTTTCCTTGATCTTATCTTCAGGAACTTCCAATGCTTCAGCAAGTTCTTCAGCAGAAGGTGGTCGTTCAAATTCTTGCTCCAAACGCGAGAATGCTTTATTGATCTTGTTCAAAGAACCAACTTGGTTCAATGGCAAGCGCACAATACGTGCTTGTTCTGCCAAAGCCTGAAGAATGGATTGACGAATCCACCATACCGCATAGGAGATGAATTTGAATCCACGTGTCTCATCAAATTTTTGTGCCGCTTTGATCAGTCCAAGATTCCCTTCATTAATAAGGTCAGGAAGGGTAAGTCCTTGGTTCTGGTATTGTTTCGCTACGGAGACTACGAATCTTAAGTTTGCTCTTGTAAGTTTTTCTAATGCTTTTTGATCACCTTGTTTGATCTTTCTTGCCAGCTCTACTTCCTCTTCTGCCGTGATCAATTCTTCTTTACCAATGTCCTGAAGATATTTATCTAAGGATTGACTTTCGCGATTGGTGATCGACTTCGTAATTTTTAATTGTCTCATTCTTTCTGTTACCTAACTGTTAAATTAATACTACCGGGTAAACGGCGAAACGGATGCAAAGTTACGACCAATCGAAAATCATTTCCAAAAAAAACTGCTACTATTTTGGAAACTTTTCTCAATCATTTGTATTGCTTTGTTATAGGACTTACAGTCCAAAGCCGTAATAGTCTTTTTTTCCGCTAGAGGAGAGCACTTCTAAAAGTACGCCTCGATTAACACCATTCAATTTTGAAGTTAACTGTTCCACCGATTCAATTGGCTCATTATTAAGCTTTGTAATCACCATGCCTTGTTGAAGTCCAATGGATTTTAACTTGCCGGCATTCAAAGATGAGATCTTCACACCAAATGATACATTGAGCTCTTTTTTCTCTTTAGCAGTCAACTCTATAAAGGTGGCACCGAGCGCGTAGTTCTTGGAAATCTCCTCCTTTGATACTAAATTGGTTTCGCCCTCTTTGTTACGAAGCACCAGATCCTTGATTTCTTCGTCTCCTGATTTATTTCGAATGGTAAGCGTAACCTTATCGCCAGGTCTGCGCTTCCCGATCTCCTCCTGAAGTTCCGCTACGGAATTTACTTCTTTGGATCCGATCTTCAGAATGACATCTCCATCTTTCAATCCCGCTTTTTCCGCTGATCCGTTTTCATTTACTTTAGCTACAAAAACACCCTTCGTGTTAGGAAGCTTGTTTGTTTCTTTGACTTCTTGATTGATATCGGCGATCTGTACTCCAAGATATCCTCTTTGAACAATTCCATAATCGATGAGATCACGCATTACTTTCTGAACGAGATTTACTGGGACAGCAAAGGAATAACCTGCAAAACTTCCGGTTTGCGAAGCAATAGCCGTATTGATCCCAACAAGTTCTCCTTTGGTATTAACGAGTGCGCCCCCACTGTTTCCTGGATTTACAGCTGCATCTGTCTGTATAAATGATTCGATCGGAACCACATTTTCATTTGTTCGGTCGGATAAGAGGTTGATGTTTCTTGCTTTAGCAGATACAATTCCTGCAGTGACAGTTGATGTTAAGTTGAAGGGGTTTCCCACTGCCAGTACCCATTCGCCAATATGCAGGTCGTCACTGTTTCCAAGAGGTATTGGTTGAAAACCGGTTCCTTCGATCTTAAGAACAGCAATATCTGTAGAAGGATCTGATCCAATTAATTTGGCCGAGTATTTAGAATTGTCATTCAAAATAACTTCGATCTCACTGGCATTCTCGATTACGTGGTTATTTGTCACGATGTAGCCCTCTGAGGAAACGATGACACCTGAACCTGACCCTGAACCATATTGCTTGAACTCACGTCCGCCTGCACCCGGACCATAAAAGAACTCCTGAAAAAGATCTCTTTGAAAAGATGTCTGAACCACTTTCGTTGTAACGTGCACAACGGAATTAATACTGTTTTCAGAAGCTTCGACAAAATTAGGTGCCATTGCACCGCTTCCGTCAAATGAGACCGTATGAATGTTACTTAAGCGATTTCCATCAATGACTTGATCGGACAATTTGGTGAAAGGAGATCCGGAAAGCATCAGATAAGCTCCAAGCGGCAACATGCCTCCCAACATTCCCAGTGCAAAAAGTTTGATTGAACCCTTCATGATTTGTAAGTTTAATTAGTGCAATGATAACGCCTGTTGACAAAAGTTAGTTCACTATGCGCTGTTAAAGATTGTTAAGCGTTGGGCAACCGTTTTTTAGCGGAATAAGTTACATTTGCTCCTGAGCATCACATGCAGATTCAATTCGAGAAATATCAGGGTACAGGAAATGATTTTGTCATAGTAAACAACCTGGACGGGAGTTACAACGATCTTTCTTTAAGTAATGTGGAATTCATTTGTGATCGTAGATTTGGTGTAGGTGCAGATGGATTGATTCGCATAAATCATAGAGAAGGTTTTGACTTTGAAATGGATTATTTTAATTCTGATGGCTCAAAGAGTTTTTGTGGCAATGGGGCGCGTTGTTCGGTCGCATTCGCTGAGTCGCTAGGGATAGACGTTACTGAAACGACATTTTATGCCATCGATGGAGCGCACAGAGCATGGAAGGAAAATGAAATTGTTTCTTTAGAAATGAAGAATGTCGATCAGGTCAAGGAAATGAATGGCGATCTAGTGTTACATACCGGATCTCCGCATTACATTCATTTTGAAAACGATAAGGATAAAAAAGAGGTTGTAGCGTTTGGTAGGAGCATTCGTTATTCCGAATCATTCAAAGAGGAAGGGATCAATGTCAATCTGGTGACGTGCAATTTAGATAATCAATTGCAAGTAGAGACATACGAGCGTGGCGTAGAAGATGAAACATTTTCTTGTGGCACGGGTGTGACAGCTTCTGCAATAGCCGCGGCCTTCAGAAATGACCTTTTTGGTTCGGTAATGTTCGATGTGAAGGTGAAGGGAGGTCAACTTAAAGTTACGTTTGATCGAACAGAAAAGCAGCTGTTTGAAAATATACGTCTTTCGGGACCGGCGCAATTCGTTTTTAAAGGAAGTATAAATGTCTGAATACCGATTTAATGAAATAGTGCCTTTGGATTCAGGTCTTCTTGAAGAAGGTGTCCTATTGTGGATTTGGTATGCTGACAAAATCCCTCCTCATCTTGGGATTTCTGTTGATGGGTCTTATTATAGTCTTAAATATAACGGCAAAGATCAAGACATGTGCGTTGCTCAGCCATTGAAAGTGATTCGTGATCGAAAAATTGCTACACTTCTGATTGACTTGGATCTCCCATTGACTATGTTAACGGTACATGCTGTTTTTGAAATGTTTGATAAAGCTGCATCGAATGGCGCAACCTGTTTGGACCCGATAAAGAAATCGCTATCTATCAGCAATGCAAATACGGTTTTTGATCTTTTGAATAAACTGCAATCTGAAAATAAAATAAAAGCTGTACACGGAATAAATTTACCTGATTCATATCTCGGAATCCCTGCATATGGGATAGATGAGATCCGCTCAAGATTAATCAAATTAGAGAATGCTTCGCTCGGAAAACATATTTCTTCGATCGGTTGAAACATCAGATGCAACTCGGTTGATGTTGTGGGAGAATAACCCCGCGCACTGGAAAGTTACGGATACAGAGATCCCTTTCTCGATGTCGGGCATTATGCAATTGATCGAACAACAACAGCATTTTCGTTCAACAGGTCAAGCACGTTTAATGATCTGTCTGAACACTTCTGAAGAGGCAATCGGAACTTTAGATCTCTACGATGCTGATTTCAAAAACGGAAATGCTGCTGTAGGGATTCTTATTGGTGAAATGTCAGAAAGAGGTAAAGGGTATGCGCTCGAAAGCCTCTATCTGTTGATCGAATATGCAAGGGATCTATTGGCACTTCACAATTTGTACTGTTCTATTCAAGCAGATAATAAAGAAAGTTTGAAATTGTTTGAATCCGCAGGTTTTCAGAAAGTTGGGGTTAGAAAAGATTGGTTTTTGTATAAAGGTCAGCGTATTGACGAAATAAGTTATCAGTTATGTCTAAAAAAGTAATTTTTATCATCGGTATTTCTGTTTTGGTGATTGGGGGTATCGTAGCTTTTCCAAAGGTCTCACTCTTTATAGCCAGTAGAAAAGGTTCTTGTAACAAGGAGAAAAAAGAGTTTTATATCCAGTCAGCTACAACTTTGGAAAAACTGACAGAAGATCTCGCTTACAGGGGTATTATTGATGATTCTGAAGCGTTCTTTTCTGTAGGTGAATACAAAGGATTGAATAAAGAAAACCTTGCATTAGGGAAATATGTAATTGAACCAGGGACGCCCTATAAAACCATCCTGAATGGGTTTAAATTGAATGATGCCGGGAATGGAAATGCAGAAGTCGAGGTAGAAGTAACATTCAATAATTGTCGAGACATAAGAGAACTGGGCGGTAAGCTTTCAAAAATCCTATTGCTCGATAGTGCGAAATTTGTCGAAATTATAGAGAATCCTAAGACACTTCAATTCTTTGGAATGTCCAAAGAAGAAATCCCTTCTATGTTCCTGCCTAATACCTATAAAATGTATTATGACACGGATCAGAAAGAATTTATAGAGCGTATGTCAAATGAATTCAAAAGATTTTGGTCAGACGACCGTCTTTCAAAATTGAAGAAGATCGGTTTACGGAAACCTTCAGAGGCAGTAACATTGGCCAGTGTGGTGTATTCTGAACAAGGACGTGTTTCTGAGGAATGGCCAGTGATTGCAGGACTGTATCTCAACAGGATTAATCAGGGAGTTAAATTACAGTCTGACCCGACTTTCAAATTTTGCTGGGGAGATAAACTCGATGGGGTACAACGATTGTTAAATGTGCACCGGGACATCGATTGTCCTTACAATACCTACAAGATCAATGGATTGCCTCCAGGCCCCATCTGTATTCCTCCAACTGAGGTGGTAGATGCCGTGTTGAATCGTGATGACAACAACTACATTTTCATGATGGCAAAACCGGATTATTCCGGTAGACATGATTTTACAATAGCATATAGCGATCATGAACGGTTGGCAAAGATCTACCAGTCTTGGTTGGCGAAAGAGATGAAGAACTAAGAAGGATGGAAAACAAGAAAAGACGTTCGTTTTTGAAATTGGGTCTGACTGGTGCAGCCCTTGGATTGATCAGACCTTTCAAGGCAGGTGAACTAGTAGCTACGTCTTTTGAAGGAAAAGCTTCAGGACCTATAGTTCTTTCTACCTGGAATCACGGTTTAGCAGCGAATGCCGCAGCATGGGAGGTATTGTCAAAAGGCGGTGCAGCTTTGGATGCTGTCGAGAAAGGGGTACGCGTAACAGAGGCAGATTTAACGAATAGAAGCGTGGGAATAGGCGGAATGCCTGATAGAGATGGACATGTCACGTTGGATGCTTGTATCATGGATCATGAGTCTCGCTGTGGTTCGGTGGGATTTCTTGAAGGCATAGATCATCCCATTTCCGTAGCGCGTGCAGTGATGGAAAAGACACAGCATGTCATGCTTGTTGGTGAAGGGGCTAAAAAATTCGCTTTGGAACAAGGTTTCGGAACTATCAAAACTCCAATTCCTGAAGTTAAGGCCGAATATAAAAAATGGAAGGCTGAAAACAAGGACCTTTTCAAAAAACCAGAGATCAACCATGAGAATCATGATACCATTGGTATGTTGGCCCTGGATCAGCACGGAAATCTTTCAGGATCTTGCACCACCAGCGGTTGGGCGTATAAAATGCATGGTAGGCTGGGTGATTCACCAATCATAGGGGCCGGTTTATTTGTGGACAATGAAGTGGGTGCCGCTTGTGCGACGGGTTTAGGAGAGGCGATCATTCGAATTGCCGGAAGTCATACAGTGGTTGAATTGATGCGGCAAGGGTATTCTCCTTCTGAAGCATGTAAAATGGCTGCAGAGCGTATCATTGCGAAGCACAAAGACCTTACAGGGTTGCAGTGTTGTTTTCTTGCTTTGGACAAAAATGGTAGAATTGGATCTTATTCTGTTTATAATGGATTTAATTTCGCTTTGAAAACGAATGCCTTCGAAGGAATGGTGGATGCGCCCTATAATCGCAAATGGTAATTGATTCTTTTATTTAAATTGAGTAACCAAGAGATGAAACCTCGGAATGTGTTTATTACAAGTATTTTGCTCTTGCTCTGGCAAATGACGATGATGGCGCAAACTACATTGAACTGGAAATTCAAACATCCTATTAGTAAAAACTGGGTTGAGTCGGGCACACACGGATCGGTTCAGGAGACGCTCATTCAAATCGGTGAATTGCCCGATCCTTTTTATGGGATGAATGAGACAAAGTTCCGCTGGATTGAAAATCACACTTGGGAATTCATTTCTGAATTTTCTTTATCGTCAGAAGAGTTCAAAAAAGACTTTGTAGAGTTGAATTTTCCAGGTATTGATACCTATGCAGAGATCTTTTTGAATGGGGTACAAATCGGATTTGCTGAAAATGCCTTCAGACCGTACCATTTTGAGGTGAAGAAAAAACTTAAGGAAGGAAAGAATGAACTGCGCGTGGTTTTTTACCCACCTGTGCTGTATCATAAAGAGAATTACCTCAAAGCCAAATACAAACTTCCCGCTCCTAACGATATCGATTCGATAGCGATTGCACCATATACGCGCAAGCCACAATATCAGTTTGGTTGGGACTGGTCACTTCGGATCAATACGCTCGGATTTCTTAAGCCGGTAATAGTCAAAGCTTATAATGAAAACAGGATCCTTTCAACGAATGTGGTGATCGATTCCATTACTCCTGAAGAGGCTTTTGTAACCTATGAGTTGCGTTTAGCACATGCAGCAAAGAACAGACTGACCTGGACTAGTTCGCTTTTTGGAGATGTTGTGATCGAAAAAGGTGAGCTTTTGATTGTACGATCTGAAACGATCGAAAGTCCGAAGCTGTGGTGGCCAAGGGGACAAGGAGGACAATTTCTTTACACTGATAACTGGAATTTAACCGAGGACAAGGTAATCGTAGATAGTTGTAAACTGTCATTTGGTGTGCGCAAATCTGAGTTGGTTACATCTCCAGATAAATGGGGGACGAGTTATGTGATCAAAGTGAACGGAAGGGAAATCTTTTGTAAGGGAGGTGATTATATTCCGCAGGATATTTTTCCTTCTCGTGTGAAGGATCAGGATGTCAGAACCTTGGTGTTTCAAATGGTCAATTCCAATTACAACATGGTACGTGTCTGGGGAGGAGGATACTATCCAGGTGATGTTTTCTATGAAACGTGTGACTCACTAGGATTGATGGTGTGGCAGGATTTTATGTTTGCTTGTGCCATGTATCCGGGAGACCCTGATTTTCTCGAAAATGTAAAAGAAGAATTGGAATACCAGATTCCACGAATTTCATCTCATCCCTCGTTGATTTTGTTTAATGGGAATAATGAGGTGGATGTAGCATGGAAAAACTGGGGCTTTCAGGCAAAATACAATTTATATGGTGCGGATGCTAAGGAGATCGAAGAGTCTTATGTGCGTCTATTCAAACAACTAATTCCCGTTACCGTTTCACATTATACGAACAGTCCCTACATTCATACATCTCCGCTTAGTAATTGGGGGAAGGATGAATTCTATAATCATGGTTCTCAGCATTATTGGGGTGTTTGGCATGGAAAGGATCCGATGAGTGATTTCGCTAAGAAAATTGGTCGATTCAATGCAGAATATGGTTTTCAAAGCTTTCCCGAATATTCAACATTATTGACTTTCTCTGAGAAAAAGGAATGGAACCTGGAGTCGGAAGTAATGAAGCACCATCAGAAAAGTTATGTAGGTAACGGAATGATCTTGAAACATGCGCGACTCTTATACGGTGAGCCTTCGAATTTTGAAGAATTTGTTTATTTCTCTCAGTTAACACAAGCAACGGCTGTTCGTATGGCTGTTACAGGTCACCGATTGGATGCGCCCCGTTGTATGGGAACCTTGTACTGGCAGGTAAATGATTGCTGGCCCGCACCTTCCTGGTCAAGTATCGATTATTATGGCAACTGGAAAGCACTGCAATATTGGGTGAAAGAAGACTATGAGGATGTAGCGGTTTTATCGAAGGTGAGTGCGAGTGGGGTAGATGAGTATTTTCTTGTTTCTGATCAGCCTGATACCTTTCAATTGGATCTGCATTACACCATCTATAGCTTAAAAGGCAAAGAGTTACTCAAAGGTAAATTACAGAAATCGATCTCCGGAAACACGTCTGAAAAGATTTGTCACAGTTGTATCGATAAGAAATTGGACTCAGAGAATTTTGTAATCCAATTCACCTGGAATGATGCGAAGGGTAATAAACATGCTCGAACCTTTTCACATCTTCCCAAACCTGTCGAAAAAGCAAGAATATCAGATGTTAAATTTCAGCTTACTGAAGTGGATCCAATGGGTAAAACAGCAAAAGTAGTATTAACGAATTCCGAGTATCTGAGAAATGCTTGGATCTATTCGACCAAATCGGGAATTCATTTTGACCAGAATTTCATTGATCTCTTGCCCGGGACACACGAATTTCATATACAATTTCGAGAATTACCTTCGATCGATCAGTTAGGCTTGAAGTCGATGTAGTTATATTTAGACAACTAAAACTTCTTTACCTTTGGGCATGTCAGATCGACCAAGTGATAAAAAAAACATCCCAAGGAAGTTTCAACCTAAAGGTTTAACTATTCTACATGAAGACTCATCGATCATTGTCGTCGATAAAGCTCCGGGATTGCTTACCATTGGAACAGATCGAGAGAGAGAAAGAACGGCTCATTTTCTATTGAATGAATATGTAAAAAAGGGAAATCCGCGGTCTCGAAATAACGTATTTATTGTTCATCGACTAGATAGAGAAACATCGGGTATCTTAGTCTTCGCCAAATCGGAGGATTCTAAACGATTTTTACAGGACAACTGGTCTTCCTTCAGCAAGTCTTATTACGCGGTAGTTCATGGGAAATTGAACAAATCGGAAGGGGAGATCACATCCTTTTTAGCTGAAAATAAAGTTTTCCGTGTCTTTTCCGTTAAGGATGAAAGTCTAGGCAAATTATCCAAAACAGGATTTAAAGTGCTAAAAGAAGGGAATGGAATGAGTCTTCTTGAAATACAGCTTTATACAGGTCGAAAACACCAGATCAGAGTTCACTTGTCCGAATTTGGGAATCCTGTTGTAGGAGATAAAATGTACGGAAAGAACGAAAAAGGAAAACAGCGGTTAGCTTTACATTCAGCATGTTTGACGATTCAACACCCACAAACAAAAAAAGAAATCAGCTTTAAAACAGGCGTGCCGGAATATTTCAAATTGTTGGTGAAGTAGCTTGAATCCAAGCTTTCCATTGCAATTAGTTAGATTGCTGCTCCAATGTTGAAATGTGATTCTATTAAAAAATAAAAACGATTTCGTTTATTTTTTAAGCAGATCATTCGCCATCATCTGTTTCATGGTTTTGTCGAGGCCTTCTGTAGAACCGTCCAGGAAGATCACATTTCCTTTTCCTTTTTCAGCAAATTCCTTCACAGACTCCGTCCACATGGAGAACATGATCAATGAAGTGTCCAGATTGGCTTCACGCATTTTATCCGCTGCCTCGGTCATACCTTTAGCAACTTCTTCACGGAATAAGGCAATCCCTTGACCACGAAGTTGTGAAGCCTCTTTCTCTGCCTGAGCGGCAATTTTAATAGCATTACCGTCAGCTTCGGCTGCTTTGGTTTTGGTAATAAGCAAGGCTTGTCCTTCGTTCTCAGCTGCTGCCTTTAAATTATTGGAAGCAACTACTTTAGCCATGGATGTAGTGATCTCTGCATCAAAAGTGATGTCGTTCAATTGCAGGTCGATCAAATGAAATCCCCATGTTTCCAGTGTGTTGTCGAGGCTATCTTTAACATCATCGACTATTTCTCTTCTCAATAAAAGGATCTCAGCTTGTTTCTTAGTTGCTACGAATCCACGTACCGAACCTTCGATGGTACGAATGAGTGCTTGAGAAAAACTGCGGTTATCCATAAATTTAAAAGCTACATTCTTGATCGTTTCTTCCTGAGAATCAAGAACGGCATAAACCAACATTGCCTTGAAATAGACATTCGCCTGATCTTGCGTAATTGCCTGGAATTCCATTTCGATTGCACGATTCTGTATGGATACCCTGCTAAAAACCTTCTCGAATAACGGGATTCTGAAATTCAGTCCCGGATGTAAAATACGACGGTATTTACCAAACATCGTGATGACAGCAATGGTGCCCTGCTGAACAGTAATAAAACAAGAGATGAGTAGCAGAACGACTACACCGATGATGATCCACTTTTCCATAAAACGTTATAATTTCTTCAAAACTAACAAAATAATTTCCGCTTTTAGAATCTTAATCATTGAAGTAATGAACAGGATTCCTACTTTGACTTTTACTGTAGGTTTATTCCGTATTTTTAGACGCAAATTTCAATCCTGCCATGCGGAAGTGTTATGCCTCTTTGATTTTTCTTTTCACATGTTTTAGCGCAATGGCACAGCCTGTTGGAGATGGGCTTATTTCCGGTAAAGTACAGGATGAAGCAACATCGTTACCTATTGAGTATGTCTCTGTGAAATTGTTCTCCTCACGCGATACTACTCTGATCACAGGGATATTTACGGATGTGGAGGGTAAGTTTGTTTTGGATAAGGTTCCCTTTGGTTCGTATATTCTGAAAATTTCATTTGTTGGATATGAATTGAAATGGTCAGAAAATATTTCGATCACCTCCTCAATTCGTGTTTTTAATGCCGGTACGTTCAAGTTACAACCCGAAAAGCAAGGAGATTTGAAAGAGGTAAAAGTGACCGGTCAACTGGATGTGCTTAAAGCTGGAATAGATAAAAAGATCTTTAATGTGGGTGAGGATCTGACAGCTAAAGGAGGTACCGCTAATGATGTTCTCAGTAAAATTCCTTCAGTCGAATTGGATCAGGATGGGAATGTGATGTTGCGTGGTGATGGTAAAGTTACCATCCTCATTGACGGTCGCCCGAGTTCGTTATCCGGAGGCAATGGTAAAACCTTACTAGATGCATTGCCTGCAGGTTCTATAGAACGCATCGAAGTGGTGAACAATCCTTCTGCGAAGTATGATCCTGACGGAACTTCAGGAATCATTAATATCGTTTTGAAGAAGAATAAGTTGCGTGGGTTCAATGGTTTGATCAATGGAAACATAGGTTCTGGTTTTGTTAAGAATGGGAATGTGTTTGACGGAAATGCCTCTCTAAGTTACCGTAATTCGATCTTTAATGTTTTTGGAAGTTATGCCGGACGTTACCTGGATGGTTACAGAAATAATTATTCTATGATCGATCGATTGAATTTACCTGATTCCACGGTTACGTTGGATCAGGACCGTTTTGGAACGGACCAAAATTTTGGACATACGTTCAAAGCTGGATTGGATCTTTCATTAAAACACAGACAAACCATTGGAATTGCAGCGACGGGGAGTATCGGTGAACGAAATCGAACGGGTGATCAATTAAATTATCAGACCAATTCTGTAACATCTGATTACCTCAGATGGAACCGTATCTCTGATGATCCATCACAGCAGCAGAATCTTGATGTCAATTTGAATTACCGTCATGATTTCAAGGAAGACCGAGGTAATCTGGTGGCCGATTTCAATCAATCCCTTGGTTCAGACCACATACAAGGGTATTACGATCAATACTTTGTGGACCTCAATGATAGTTTGCTTACTAAAGCTGCACTTCACCAACGATTGAATAATGTCGAGAATAATAATGTTTTTACGGGTCAATTGGATCTGACATACCTCTACCCAAAGTTTAACGGAAGGCTTGAATCGGGTGTGAAAGCCATTTTAAGGGATCAACTGGTCAACACCTATTCGGAGTCCATGGACACAGTGACGGAGAATTATAAAGAAGATACCTTATCCAATTTCAACTACGGTTATAAAGAGCAGATTTACAGTGTCTACGGTATTTTTGGTCAACAGATCAAGAAATTTAAGTACCAGTTTGGTTTACGAGCAGAACAAGCTTATCAAATCCCGAATTTGATTTCTGATACGAATGAGATCCTGAATGATTATTTCAATGTATTCCCCTCAGGACATATCAGATATGCTTTGACTGAAAAATCTGAATTCAGTTTAAGTTATTCGCGCAGGATCAATCGAGCTACATCGGCCATGCTGAATCCATTTACGAGTTATGCTGATCCGTTCAATTTGATGCGTGGTAATCCATATGTAAAACCGGAGTACATTGATTCATATGATCTGGGCTACATGATGGAAAAGCCGAAAATGACTCTCACATCCAGTGTTTATTACAGACATTCTACAGGTATGATCATGCGAATTCGGGAATATACTTCAACAACATCTGCTACAACCTATGCTAATATCGATCAAAGTCACAGTTTAGGGGCAGAACTTGTGTTGGTATACAAACCGTTTAAATGGTTTAGAAACACCTTCTCAGCAAATGGTAATTACATTCGATATGTGGATGATTATGCCACCGCTAATTGGAACGTTTCGGGTTTTATCTGGAATTGTAAATACAATGGTGTCATTGATTTCTGGAAAAAAACAGCAAGTATTCAGGTCTCAGCAGCCTATAATGGTCCAAGAGTTTCTGTTCAGGGTAGGGTTCAACGTAAAGCTCCAACGGATATCGCATTTGACAAATCATTTAAGAATGGTACTTGGTCACTGGGATGCAGAGTTTCCGATATTTTTAATGTCCAAGGTTTCTATCTTGATCTAGTCCAACCAACTGTGCAGCAGCAAATGACCTACAAATGGTTGACTCGGCGTTTCTATCTGACGTTCTCTTATAAATTCGGAAAACTGGAAATGACCAACAAAAAATCCACTCAGGGAGATGGTGGATTTGATATGTGATCTTATTGTTTTTCAGGAGCTTTACTAATGCCCAATCCTTTGATTGCCTGATCAAAACTTGGTTGGAATGCTTTTCCTTTCAGTTCTTTCTGTAGGATCTTTCGAATGTCAATTCTTGTTTTCATGGCGGATTAATTTAAAAACAAGGTAGACAAACGGTATACCAATTTTTAAAACCTTTGATTGAAGTGCATATGAAAGAAAGTGAGTGGAGGGGCTGAATTAGTTTTCGTTCCTCTGGCAAGTATAGACAAATGCAGGAGGGAAGTTCAAGGGGGTAAAAGCAATAGACACTTTTCCAAACACTTTTTCAAGATTCTTTTTTGACATAAGCGAATATTGGAACTGAATGTATTTACCACCTGATTCCAGGCTGTTATAGGCACTCTCAAGAATGTGATCTTTCAGGTCTTCGGGAAAATTAGCCAGTGGCAAAGAGGAAATAACTACATCGGCACTATTAAGACCATTTAATTTCAGGTGCTCCGAGATCTTTTCTGCTGAGTCATGAATGAGTATGACTCTTGGATCGATAATCTTTTTGCTGAGCGCATCGAAAAACAGGTCGTTCAGTTCAAATACAAGTAACCGGGCTTCGGGATGCAGCTTTTCAATGATCTTTTCAGTGAATACGCCTGTTCCTGGACCAAGCTCTATAACTACTCGTGAAGATGAAAAATCGACATTTTCGAGCATTTTTGAAGCAAGAAAACGTGAGCTGGGCGTCATAGACCCCACCATTTTCTTTTCTTTCCAGAATTGTTTTAAGAAAGACCGCTTACTTGACATACCTTGTTATTCTCTTACGGCCAATTTACCGTTATTGATCACAGCCAAAACCTTTCCTTTTAGAAGTTTACCAACAAATGGAGTGTTAGTTGTAGCCGATATCACATCTTGGCTCTCCAGTGTCCATGTTGTAAATGGCTCGTAAACAGTAAGATCTGCTTTGTTTCCAACTTCAATCGGGTAGGAAGGGATTTCTGCAATTCCGCGTGATGCTAAACTCAGAGCTTTTATTGCTGTATTTAATGGAAGAGATGGTTCCGCTCCAAGGGATCCGAAAACTGTTTGAAGTTGAATGCAGCCAAAAGCAGCGTGATCGAACTCTACATCCTTTTCTTCTTTGTCCTGAGGTCTGTGATCACTTACGATGGTGTCAATTGTACCTGAAATAACACCTTCAATCAATGCTTTACGATCTGATTCTCTTCGTAATGGCGGCAATACTTTGAAGTTGGAATCGAATCCAAGCACTTCCTGTTCATTGAAAAGCAAATTCATTACATGCGTATCAGCAGTAACATTCAGTCCCTTTTTCTTGGCATTGGATATCAGATTCACGGACTCGGCACATGAAATGCCTGTTACATGCAAACTACCTTCGGTATATTCGAGAAGCCTCAGGTTTCGCTCCAGCTGAATGATCTCAGCTACAGTTGGGTCCGCCTTTAATCCTGTTTTTGTAGAAGCCTCGCCTTCGTTCACCATGCCATTGCCAGCAAGAGAAAAGTCTCTTGGAAATGCCACAATCTTTCCGTTGAAATTTTTTGCATATAGCAAAGCTCTGTAAAGGATGCCAGAACTTAACGGAGTAAGGTCATCTGTGTACAAACGAACACCTGACTGATGCATGTCGTACATTTCAGCCAGATTTTCACCTTTTAGTTTTTCGGTAATGGCGCCTGAAGGATGCAGAGAGACCACGTGATTCTCGGCTCTTCTAAGTGCATATTCAACAGCTGTTTTACCATCCGTTGCCGGATGAGTAGAAGGCAGAGATACGATATGTGTGAATCCTCCAAAGGCTGCGGCATCCAATCCGCTGTCAATGGTTTCTTTATGCTCTTCACCGGGGTCGCAAAAGTGTGATTTAAGATCAACCCATCCTTGGGATACATGCACATCCGAACCTTCGATGATATTAGCATCAGAGCTACTTAAACCGTTCCCAATCTGCTCAATAATTCCATTGTTGATAAGTACGTCTTGTGTTTTTCCAAACAAACTGGATGCGGGATCGGAAATAGTGATGTTTTTAAGGAGGATCTTCATAATAAATGATCTTTTTACTTCCAGAATTTAAGTAATATCAGTTCAGCCAATAAAAATAACAAGGAAAGCGCAATGAACCACTTCCAGTACTCAAAAGGTTTTTCAATATCTATCTGTGTAACACTTTGACCTTCGTTGATTTGATGTGCAGAAACATGAGCTAATCCTTTGGATTCCAAAAGATCGGTCAACTCAGCCTTGCTGAAACAATCCGTGGTTGATTCTGAACGGTCATAATTCAACGAAAGGGGAGCTACTGGTTTGTCATCCACGATATCGTAATTTCCTGCAAGGAGCATTTCCAAAGCTTCTTGTCCATTCAATGAAATATAAGTGAGTGCGCCTTTCGATTCTATTTGAGGAATAAAGTCTGTTTTTTCGCTGCGAATATGTACAGGTGATTCCCCTTCTGCTCTGTGATGTAGGGGGTAATAGGCTTGTTTTCCTATTGTTAATGCAATCGGAGCTTTTCTCTGACTCATTTCTGCAATACGCAAAAGTATCGAAGGGAAGAGTGCATTGTTGGTGAAGTTTCCGAAGTCGGATTCAAGT
>CAIYQV010000360.1 GCA_903928365.1 uncultured Flavobacteriia bacterium | reverse complement strand
GTTCTCTGTGATCGATACCGGAGGGTACATCAAAGGTTCTGAGGACATTTTTGAATCAGAGATCCGCAAGCAAGTGGAGATCGCTATTCAGGAAGCAACCGTTATTGTCTTCATGGTGGATGTCACTACGGGCATCATTGATCTCGATGAAACCGTCGCTGCCATTCTTCGAAAATCAAAAAAACCGATTCTCATCGCTGCGAATAAAGTAGACAATACGGATAGGGTTGGACTTTCTTCAGAATTCTATCAGTTCGGTTTAGGAGATGTGTATGACCTTTCGGCAACAAACGGGAGTGGTACCGGCGAACTTCTCGATGAGATCGTGAAGCATTTTGACAAGGAAGATGAGTCGGTAAATGAAAAAGACGACCTGCCGCGCATCGCTATTGTTGGACGTCCTAATGTGGGCAAATCATCCCTTGTGAATGCCATGACAGGGGAAGAGCGCAATATTGTAACCAATATTTCCGGGACTACCAGAGACGCCATAAATACACGTTACAAAGCTTTTGGTTTTGATTTTCTTCTGATCGATACCGCAGGAATCCGCAAGAAAGCAAAGGTTACGGAAGACATTGAATATTATTCCGTTTTACGTTCCGTTCGAACCATTGAAAATTCGGATGTCTGTATCTTCATGATCGACGCAGAGGAGGGATTGCAGAAGCAAGACCTGAGCATCTATTATATTATTGAAAAGAACTCCAAAGGAGTGGTTGTTCTTGTAAATAAGTGGGATCTGGTTGAAAAGGATCAGAACACCATGATGAAATACGAAGAGAACATCCGCAATCAATTGGCGCCTTTCAACGATGTTCCGATCATCTTTACTTCTACCATCACCAAACAACGGATCCACAAGGCACTTGAAGCGACTATGATGGTGCATGAAAACCGCACAAAAAAGATCCCAACTTCAAAACTGAATGAGGTGATGCTGGAGATCATTCAAGCTACTCCGCCACCGGCAATGAAAGGGAAATACATTCGCATCAAGTATGTTCAGCAACTCCCTACGCATGCGCCTGCTTTTGCGATTTTCTGTAATTTACCCCAATACATTCCGGATTCCTACAAACGATTCCTGGAGAATAGATTGCGAGAGAATTTTGATTTTTGTGGTGTTCCTATCAAGATATTCTTCCGAAAAAAATAATTTCGTGAAGTGAAATATGGAGCGATCGACATAGGAACCAATGCTGCACGCCTGTTGGTTGGTGAAGTGGAAACATTAAATGGTCATTCCTTTGTCAAAAAGATCTCTTATACCCGCGTTCCATTGCGATTAGGGGAAGAGGTTTTCACTGTAGGGAAACTTTCCAAGAAAAAAACCACGGATTTTGTTAAAACGATCCAGGCCTTTAAATTAATCGCCGAAATCTTTGAAGTGAAACGGTTACGTGCCGTCGCCACCTCCGCAATGAGGGAAGCATCGAATGCTGAAAAGGTGATTGACCGAATTCGACAGGAAACCGGTGTAGAGGTAGAGGTGATCTCAGGTGATGAAGAAGCGGAACTGATCTTCGGTACCTTTTTCCTTCTGGACATTGATAAAACAATGCCCTTTATCGTGATCGATGTGGGCGGAGGAAGTACTGAAGTAAGTGTTTTTGAAGGTGGTGAACGTGTAGCTTCACGTTCGTTTGAGATTGGAACAATACGCTTACTTAAGGATAAAGTAAAACAGGATCAATGGTCAGAGATCCATGACTGGATCGCAAACCATGTAGACCTAAAGTCACCTCATCAGATCTACGGAACAGGAGGTAACATCAATAAAGTTCACAAACTACTCGGTGCTGGTCACAAGGAATCTCTTTCACTAAAAGAACTGCAGACACTTCTAGCGGAACTGGAAGATATGACACTGGATGAGCGTGTAGACAACTACCAGCTGAAACCTGACCGCGCGGATGTGATCGTGCCTGCATTAAACATCTACATCTACATATTGGAGGAATTGAAAAGTAAGCGCATATTGGTTCCAAAGATTGGGCTTTCTGATGGTATGGTATACCATATGTATCAGCAAGAAAGAAGAAAGAATCTTAAAAGAAAGCCCTAAGTTCCATTCCACCACTGTGAATGGTTCTGCTATTTTGTGATTGCCGTCCGTTGTACTGAACCGACAGCTGTAAATTCTTGGAAACAGAGCGCTGATAACCCACATTCCAGGTGTAATTGATGCCCGGCTTCAGAGCTTCCAGGACTTCAAAACCTAACGCGGAACCCGGATTGCCGTTGTACGTAATGCTTACCATCTTCAAACCACCCTGCAAACTTCCCTTTTCAGCCTGATTGTATTTGAAACTGGATCCAATCTCTCGAATAATCCCGGATTCACCTCCGTAAAAATCAGCATTCTGTTTTTCACAATAACGTACATCCAATGACACTCTGAAAGTAGTTCCGGGCTGAAAGATCAGACTTGGCTGAACAAAAAAGTAAGCAAGGGCATAATTCCTTCCAGGGGTGTAATCAGCTTCAGAATCCTTGGTGCCCTTTTGACCCTTTGTTTCGATCGAAAATACCTTTCGTATGTTCCACCGGAATGCCACTTCATGATACAAATTTGCTTTAGAATCAAAACCAGTAGCGAGGAGTGTTTTGTTTCGCAGGTCCTGAAAACTGTATTCTGCACTGAAGATACTCGAGGTCCGATTAAAAAAAAGCGTGTTCTTCAAGTTGTATGCACTTGAAATCAGATTCGTATCCCGAATTTGCAAGGAGAACGGATTAAACGCATCGGCACCCGTAAATAAATTGGTCTTTCGATTGATCCGAACACGAGCCTGATCTGAAAAACGACTCATCACTCCTCTTGTTCCTTTTTTATTTGACCAGATGCGTTCAGGTCGCCAGAAGATGGACTCATTCACCTCATTCGAATAGGTTTTCATATACTCGCTACTTGGAGTAAAAACCCTGATGTAACTCGCTTGATCCACGTATTGCGCAATCTCAAATTCATTCAGATCCTTTACCCCATCCTGATTGTAATCGATCCATGTATAGACGCCCTGACCGTCATTCACCTGTATGTATAAGAATTCTCTTTTTTGCTCTAATCCTGATCCCACTTCATAAAAGTTGGTCCAGGTTAATGCGTTTTTCCATAATCGTATCTCGTGGTCAACCCGACCTGTAATCGTGTTTTCAGGAGTTTGATTCAAAAGGGCCGGATTGAGCACCTTCAGTTCTCTATATGCAGTTACGATGTTCAAAGACTGATTCTTCATTTCCGAGATTCGAATTTCACCTCCGGACGTACGAGCCATGGCCACAGGAGTCAATTGCGAGCTATCAGAACGCTGATCATAACGTTCGCGATAAAAGACTTTGAACAAATTTTTTACGGAATCTCCATTTGCAATATAGAACTGGTAATCAAAAAATTGATAACTCGTCGGTTCGAGTGCATTTGTTCCTCCAGTGAATCGGTTCAATTCGTGATCATCCACATAACCAATCTTGAACCACCTGAAATCTTTCGCGATCTCGGCCCGGTGACGAATGAATTCATTCTTATTGGTCGCTTCACTCGATAAGTAACTTCCCTCCCATTTAGCATTCAAACCGTTCCTATTCCACTTTCCATTACTCGCTGCACGTAATCCCTTGTAATCAGAACCGATGTTATACCATTGTCCCTCGATATTCGCATTCCCGGCAGTACGGTTACGGAAGTTGGCCCCCAGAGACGAGGAGAATTGTTCTCCCTGATACCCTTTATTTCTTGTATTCCAGTCGCGGTCAAATTCAACAGAGCGATACTGCTCTATTGGGGAGAAATATCGATCGAGGTATTCGAGTTCTGCTTTCGTATCCACTTGCCATTCCGGTAAAGAATCATGCCCTAGCGGTATGGTACCCAAAATCTTTGTTCGATTGGCGACACCATGATCATCTCCACTGTCGAGACGTGAAAACGTGTTCTGATCATAACCTGAATAGGCCATTTCGCTTTCTACATAAAGGTTTTTTCGAATCCGGTATTGAGCACCCGTACTAAACAGCTGCTTTTGTTTAGGTGTAATGATCAACCTGGATGGAACGTAATCTCCTTGAGGCAATCCCGCAATTGGAGCTACCCATTGGAATACTTTTCCCAATGCATTGAAATTGCTGAAAATGTAATTTCCTTTACCGGGACCCACAAAAGTAAAGGTGGCTCGATAGACCGCGGAATCAGGATTAACAGAACACACTAATACCGAATCATAACCAAGCGAATCGACCATTTTGTACAATACCTGATTCTCGAACCATCCAATTGAATCAATACTATTCGTCGCGGCAAGTTCGAGCGAATCTCCTATGGAAGAGAGTAATTGTTTCTGACTCAGGGAAAGTTCTTGCTGCAAGGTCTGGTTTCTGGCATCCTGTTCAGAATAGGCGTTCAACCAAAAATCAAGTTTTTTAGATGTATAGGTAGTTGAGGTCTGAACAAGTGAACGAGCATAATTCTGATCCGAATACTGAAATTCAACCACAATCCGGGAATCCTTGGTGATCATATTGCGCGCTGTAAAAACAAGCTCTGCAGAATTATAGTTGATGGTATAGTCAAATTCCTGCCCGCGTTCGAGTAATTTTCCATCAATGTATACCCTTTCCGTTCCAGCAAGCACAATGATGAATGGCTCGTTCTCATTTCCACGCAAACGATACGGACCCTGATTCCCTTCCACCCCCTGAATGATCTGTCGATTAAACTTTCCTTTGGACAGCGCTCCGCTCGCCTCCGTTTTCCAGAGGTGTAAGGTATCGGTTCCCCAGCGGTAATTCAGATTAAGCCCTTGAGCGCGTTTTTTGTAATTGAGAAAATACCCCTTCGGCCGATTGATCCAGAAATCACCTGCGACTAATTTGATCCGGTCATTATAGATTTGTATGTACACCTGATCGAATTCCTGGAGTCTACTCGTGTTTCCATCAGGCTGGATCGGCAGGTTGTCATCCGAAACAGAAGCCAGTAATTTTAAATTGGGAGCGATATCACCTGAAAGTTCCAGATTTAGTGTGGAATTGATTCCAAGATCCTGGTTGTTTCCGAATGACACACCTCGCGAAATACTCCCAGACTTTGTCAACCCACTTCCTCCGAAAACATCTTCCACAGTGTACGTATTCTCGATGCGATATTTATCCCGTTCATCTGGACTGCCTTCCTTGTAGATGATCGATGCATCTCTTCTGCTGTAGGTTTTGGAAAGATCGATAGGTAACACACGGTATTCCAAAACTAAGGTATCCGAACAACCTTCATCGAGATAAAATCGTGAAGAGGCATGGTCCAGATAATAACTTTCAGAAAGAACCCTTTCCGAACCGCAAAATACTTTGAAACTATTGGGATAAATGGAGAGTGTATCCAGACGAACTGTATCTTTACTTACAACAAACTTCCGAT
>CAIYQV010000359.1 GCA_903928365.1 uncultured Flavobacteriia bacterium | reverse complement strand
CATTGAAGAGATAAACTGGCAGAACCATATGGAACAAGCAAATCTGACCATAGGATATGCCCTGCCCCACATACAACGCAAAAAGAAGGAGAAAAAAGCTCCATTCGGACTTGTATACTTCCTTGTATGTATTCCAATTAGCAATCATTTTTCTTTCCTCAGTTCATTCTCCGAAGCACTTGCTCCAATTTCTGAACTTGAAAACGCCTGTGCAGCGTCAAAATCTTTTCGGAATTAAACGGAAACTTCTGATTATTTTCCCATTTGACCAACAGTTCACAAATAGCAGCACAAATGTCTGGAACGGAATAAAAATCTACGGCTATTCCCGCTTGACAATCCGCTATAAGTTCTGCTGCCACATCTTCTTCATCCACCAATGCAAGAACAGGTTTTTCGACCGATAAATAATCGAACAATTTACCCGTAAATATTCCTTTTGCCTCCGTTGGGGGATGAATCAACAAGTTACAATCCGACCGCTGCAACATGAGAATGACCTCCTCATTAGGAACGGTACCCAAGAACTCTACATTTTTTCGCAGGGATGCAGGAATCGAAAAATTTTCAGGCGTTCCAATAAATTTCACCTTCCATTCAGAAGGCATCTTACCCTCCTCCATCAATTGCAGTAGTGCTTTAAAAAATGTATCCGGTTTTCGTTTTCCGTAAAACGTTCCGGCATAGCAAAATGTAAACACCTGATTTCTATGATCAACAGGCGAAATTTCGTGATCAAACCCATTTCTTACTTCCAGGAATTGAATTTCCTCTCGGGGCATATTTTTTTGAAATCCATCCAAAATAGGTTTACTGACAGACGTTACAACGTCAACATAACGACCTATTTCCTTTTCCATGAAATCAAGTGCCCGTTGTTCTTTCACGGACAATAATTTATTTTGTGACATTTCATCCCGCATGTCCGCTATCCATACCGTCGAAGCGTGTGATTTTTTGAACTTTAATCCAATCTTATGAGCATCTAACGGAAAAAACGTGGTTAGAAGAAAATCTACTGGAACCAGATCGTGTATTTCTTCTAATTTTTGAAGCACGTTACGTTCCCATCCCGGCAGATCACTTTTTGAAAAGTAGCGCACTAATTTGTTATTCAGAGAAAAGAGATGGTGCTTCCACCTTGGCATTCCTTGGGTCTGCTTTCGGAGTTTAAAGAAGGTGCTACCGGTGAGATAATGTACCGAAGCGTTCAGGAAAGTTGATTGTCCTAATGGAGCGCAGTTCGTGCTCGTTAGCACTGTTATTTTGTATTCCTCAGCATCCAAATACCTCACAAAGGCATTCATGCGTTGTGCTGCAATGTGTTGCAAAGGATGAAAGTGCGCACAAACAATAACGATATGTTTCTTCTGATTCACTTTTTATTCTTTGAGATAATCTCCCGAAGTTTTAGGGTAAGTTTTCCAAGGATCTTTTCCCTATTGAATTCTGAAGCTATAAATGATGCTCCCTCCGCGTTTATCTTCCATTTCCCTGAAATAAAATCTTCGTTGAAAATTCGCAATTGTGTGTCTAATTCTTCTTTGGAACCTGCTTTTCTGCAATGATCAAACTCATACTTGTAAATAACCTGTTTTCCTCTTGCAAGTGATTCCAGAATGAAGGTCGATAACCCATCATGCTCAGGAATCCGAATGGAAACGTGTGCACGATCATATACTTCATCCATATTCTGAACCCAGCCAAGAGCAGTCACATTGGATGGTAACGGCAGAAAATCCAATGCGTCCGTTCCTGCAATAAGAAAGTCCACATTCGGGAGATCTCTGGCGGTATCCAGAATCATTTCTATGCCGTAAAAATCGGAGCGAATCTTAGGGATATAAGTCAATACTGTAAGTTTCTGAGATACCGGCATTTTCAAAACGAACTGCTTGTCGAAAGATGCAAAATTCATGATCTCAGCCACAATTCCAATGTCATCCAATTCCTCTTTTATCCAATTGACCTCGCAAAAATGGTGTGCTTTTTCGAGGTAATCTGTACGATAGGTTCCTTTAGATTTAGCTTCTTCGGCAAGTAAGACATCCGTACCGACCCAATTCATGATAAGCGGAACATTGCTTTTCAAAGTTCTGTCGAAGGCCCCACTACTATTCAAAGAGCCATTAATAGAAAAAACGGCATCAGCCTTTGGGATCGCCCAAAAAGATCTGAACTTATCCCACTTACTGTAATACGTATTTAAAAAGCGATAGGAATTTTCAGAATCATATGAATTCAAATGTGCAGCGAGTCGCTCACCAAACAACGGAAGTCCAAGAATTACTATTTTCAACGATTTGCCCATTCGCTGTAAGAAGCTTGAAGTTCGGGATGCGCATCCAAAAAGGGCGTATCGATGTCACGTGTATCACCTATAACCTTGGCCGGATTACCTGAGATAATAGAAAAATCAGGGTATTCTCCTTTCACGTAGGCATAGGCTGATACGAGAGAGCCTTTACCGATACTCGTACCTGGCATAATAGTCACATGTGGTCCCACAAAGGTAAATGCTCCTATTCTGACTTGTCCTACCTTGTAACCAATGGGATCTTTTTTTCCTAAATAATCCTTACCATATAAGCGAATTGACACGTGGCTACTATGCGTCAAAACTGAAATATAGTTGGTCAATTGAACGCCCTCTTCGATCGTTATACCATTAGATGCCTCGATAAAATTGAAATGACCTATGAACATATTATCAGCAAGATTCAATTTTTCAGGCACACTGATTACTGTTGAATCAGATATACGAACTCTGCGTAAGAATTCCCCGTTGTGATGAATTCCACTTTGCATTTTGGGTCCCCTATTCCTTGTGGACGAAGGGAAAAGTTTTCGCTTTATGTACCTCAGCCATTTCATTTCTTCCAGTTTTTAGCGAAACTTAAAATTACGAAAATTACAATGGTCAGGTAAACCGCCTGTGAAATGCTTGTGATCCATAGCGTTTCGTAAATAGTGGCTTCATATATCCAATTTGGTAACACCAGCGTTGCAATCATCAAAAGTGATCCAAAAACAGCCATTAGAAAAAAGGATGCTTGTCTCTTTAAAATAAGAGGCAGAGAAGAAATCGGGGAGGAGACAAAATTGATCATGAACCAAGGAGCCATGATTTCTGAATATTCACCTGCATCCTTCCATTCATCTCCAAACACAAACACAAACAGTTCCGATCCAAAAAAGAATACTATTGTAAACGGGAGTATTGAAAACAGAAAAAGTGTTTTCACTGACTGAATAGCAATAGGCGTTATATTCTCTCCTTGATTTATCTTTTCCGCACAGCGTTGAAAAAAGACTTGTCCAATCGAGGCACCAATTAACACTAGTGGCATCCTGAGCATTTGATAGGTGTGATTGTACAAACCGTATTCACGTTGACTAAACAATTCCCAAAGAATCGCTGCGATGAGTAATTCCTTCCCCATATCCATGAGCGTATGAGGCAAATTTATTTTCGGAAACTCCATGTATTCCTTAGCCAGAAGGCTATTCCTGGGAGATCTTGATTTTACACTGTATTTATTTTTAGTAGTTCTGAAATCTTTCAGAAAGAAAAAACCACCGGCAATAAACCCAATTACGGTTCCTAGTATCAGTCCAATGTAGCCTGTATTCAGAAAGCCAAAAACAACTTTCAAAAGATTTCCGACTCCGGAACTCACCACTTTGGAGTATGAAATAAGCCTGAACTGTTTCATTCGAACGGACCAGTTTGTTCCAAGATTCTGGAAAGCAAGCAATGCAATACCAAAAGGGATACTCAGGTAAAATGTAATTCCCGAGACATCTTTGGCAAGCAGAACAGGAAATAACGAAACAACCAAGGCTGCGCATGACGTGATCAAAGTGATCTTCAATGCAAAATGATAAACCCTAAATGAATGATGGTCTAACTTTACGACGGGAAGAGCGAGTTCATAGCGGGCTGTAGCAATAGCTGCTCCTGCACTCACAATTCGAACATACAAACCCAGTTCTGCCGATTCCGCAGGAGAGTACAAACGTGTTATGACTGGTGTTAGAATATACGCTACAATCTGAGAAAGAGCCGTACCCGATGTGAGAAGCATAATGTTCTTCACTACTTCCGATCTCAAATGCGCCGTCTTGATCATCTGTCTTTAGTAGGAAAGGTACTCTTGCATTCCTTGTTCAAACTGCCATATTTCGGCATATCCCAATTCTGAGGATGTTTGGGAAATATCTGCCAGTGAATGACGAATATCGCCAGGTCTGTCAGGGCCATGGGTAATTATTGTCTGAGGATTGAATCTGAATTGACCATCCAGAATCTCTTTTATCGTTGATATTACCGAATTCAACGTGAAAAAGCGTCCGCAAGCCACATTAAATGGTCGTCCGAAAACGTTTTCATTGGTGGTAGTGAGCGCGCAAATATTCGCGTGAACAGCATTTCGGACATAGGTGAAATCACGTGTTTGTTCGCCATCACCATTTACGATGATTTCCTCTCCTTTGAGCATACGATCAACAAACTTTGGAATGGCTGCCGCATAAACACCATTAGGATCTTGCTTTGGACCGAACACATTGAAGTAGCGAAGTCCAACAGTCTCCATGCCATGCAACTGATGATAAACAGAAGCATATTGTTCGTTGAGCTTCTTGGTAACAGCATAAGGACTCAGTAAATTCCCTTCTGAACCGATGGTTTTTGGGGACACGGTACTATCTCCATAAACTGAAGACGAACTAGCATACACAAAACGTTTAATTCCTTCTTCCTTCGCCGCATGAAGCATATTCAAAAAACCGGTAGCGTTTACTCCATGCGTATTGTGCGGTAGTGCTATGGAACGAGGGACTGAGCCTAAAGCCGCCTGATGACTAATGGCATGTATCCCGTTCACCGCTTTTTTACAGTCTTCCTCAGACCTGATATCTCCTTGAAAAAATTCAAAATCCGGATTACCTTCGAACTCAGTAAGGTTTTTAAGATGTCCGGTTTCCAGATTATCCATGACACGAACAAAGGCACCTTTCTTCAAAAGTGCCTCTACCAGATTGGACCCAATAAATCCAGCTCCTCCGGTAACCAGTATTCGTTTGCCCTTCAGGACTTGCATCTTATTTTGCGTAATTTACTGAACGTTTTTCTCGGATCACCGTTACCTTCACCTGACCAGGATAGGTCATTTCCGTCTGAATGCGCTGAGAAATGGTAAATGAAAGTTCATCTGCTTTTGCATCTGTTACTTTTTCACTTTCCACCAACACGCGTAATTCTCGTCCGGCTTGTATCGCATAGGCACTTGAAACACCATCATAAGAAAGCGCCAGTGACTCTAATTCCTTGATTCGTTTGATGTAAGCTTCCACGATTTCACGACGAGCACCCGGACGCGCACCTGAAACGGCATCACAAACCTGTACAATTGGTGAAATAAGGGTTGTCATTTCTACCTCATCGTGGTGAGCACCGATCGCGTTGCAAACGTCTGGTTTTTCACCAAACTTCTCTGCCAACTTCATTCCCAAGATAGCATGCGGCAATTCTGGTTCTTCATCCGGAACTTTACCAATATCGTGAAGTAATCCTGCGCGTTTTGCCAATTTCACATTCAGCCCAAGTTCAGCTGCCATAATAGCACATAAATTGGCAACCTCACGTGAGTGCTGAAGCAAGTTCTGCCCATAAGAAGAACGATACTTCATTCTTCCTACCATTCTTGTTAATTCAGGATGTAATCCATGAATCCCGAGGTCCATACATGTTCTACGACCGGTTTCGGCAATCTCTTCCTCCAGTTGTTTTCTTGTCTTTGCAACGACCTCCTCAATACGAGCCGGATGAATTCGACCATCAGAAACCAATTGATGCAATGCTAATCTGGCAATCTCTCTTCTAACAGGATCAAAACAGGAAAGGATAATGGCCTCAGGGGTATCGTCCACAATGATCTCTACTCCTGTGGCTGCCTCCAAAGCACGGATATTACGTCCTTCACGACCAATGATACGTCCTTTGACTTCATCCGAATCGATGTTGAATACCGATACAGCGTTTTCTACCGCTTGCTCTGTCGCTACACGCTGGATAGACTGAATGACAATTTTCTTGGCCTCACGGTTAGCATTGAGCTTCGCTTCCTCCATGATCTCCTTAATGTGAGTCATAGCGCTTGTTCGAGCTTCATCTTTTAATGCCTCCATCAACATGTTCTTCGCATCTTCTGCGGACATTCCACTGATCTTGGACAACTCTGCAACTCGTTTTTCCTGAATTTTATCCAATTCCTGGTGTTTCAATTCAAACGCCTGAACTTTCACTTCCAAGTCTGCTTGATTTTTCTCCAGCTGTTGTTCTTTGCGAGAGGTTTCCTCGATCTTCTGAGAAAGGGTTTTCTCTCTTGCTCGCGCCTTATCCTCAGTAGATTGAAGGCGACGTTCCTTTTCTTTGATCGTGTTTTCGTGCTCCTCCTTAAGCTTTAGAAATTTTTCCTTCGCCTGAAGAATTTTGTCTTTTTTGATGTTCTCTCCTTCGAGTTCCGCTTCCTTGACAATTTGGCTGCGCTTGTTTTTCAGGATGACATTCTGAAGAACATAAACTCCTGCTCCTCCTCCTGCCAAACCGATCACTAATCCAATCAGATCCATGTAAAATAAATTAAGTTAACAACTAAAGTTGTTTAGCAGATCTACGAAAATGATGAAAGGAATCAATCCAGTGAGTCCAGCTCTTTTTTCAGAGCTTTCAATTCTGACTCAATACCTGAATAATCAGCAGGTTCAGTAGAGGGGGATGAAGATGTAGCTCCTTGACGCGTAGCCAACTGAAGCGAAGACATCGCAAGCAAATCCTGCATATCCTTCACGGCATAATTCTCCTGAAGCATCTTAATGGCTTTATTAATCTCCTCCGCAGCATGGAGCACACGTTGTTCCTCTCCCTCATTGACTGTGAGAGGATATGTTCTGCCACCTACGCTTACTTTTAAGGACACCTTGGCCATTCCCTATTTCTTTAACTGACTGATACAGTATTCTATTTCTTTCACCAGCTCGTCGATCTCCTCCTCTTTCCTTGACTGGGAAATTGGAGCACTTACAACTTGCTCTTTTGCCGTTATCAACTGAAGTTCTAATTCAGAAAGCTTTGCCTGCAAATCAATATTGGATTGTTGAAGGGAGTCTAACTGTGTCTTCAGCGACAAAAATTCAGTTTCCATCAAGGCATTTTTCTCTCTGGAAGCAACCAATTGGCTATGCAACTGAACCATTTTCGTTCGAATATTGCCAATGATTTGCTGAATGTTTTCTGTCATTAATTACGACTTTCCACAAAGTTAGTATTGAAAAGTATATGGACAAGTATTTCTTCACAAAGTGGAGACAATTTTTTAAATCATTTACATTTGGCTTATGAAAAACTGCCTGCTTTTCTTTTTTTTCTGGATCATCTTCGTCACAACAATTTTTGGGCAGAATAACAAGTTGAATTACCGATCCCCCTTGGGCATCCCTCTCGAACTAGCCGCAAATTTCGGAGAGATCCGACCTGATCATTTTCATATGGGAGTCGATTTCAAAACGAATGGCAAAGAAGGATTGACTATTTATGCGATTGAACGAGGCTTTGTATCGAGGGTCAAAATCTCACCTGATGGGTATGGAAAATCCATTTATATTGATCATCCGGATGGCAGAACGAGTGTTTATGCACATTGCTCTGTCCTCAAAGGAAAAATAGATTCGTTGGTAAAAACCATTCAGTCATCCGAACAAAATTTTGAGGTGGATATTTATTTTCGTCCGAATGATCTACCTGTCTCGCGTGGACAAATCATCGCTCTTTCAGGAAATACCGGACATTCGTTTGCCCCGCACCTGCATTTCGAAATTCGTGACACGGAAACTGAAGATGCTTTGAACCCTCTACTTTTCGGATTCGATGTGCCGGATCACAAGGGCCCTGAAATACTTGGAATGAGAGTATATGCGCTTTCTCAAGAAGGCTATCCGATTCCGGGAAAATCCATGTCGGTATCCGTTCGTAATGATGGGCAGAATTATGGAATAAACAACGGCACTCTGGAAATCCCATCTTCTTATTTTGAGTTTGGAGGAATTGGTTTTGCATTTGAGACGAGTGACAGATTAGACCGGGGAAACAACAAGTGCGGAATTTATTCGGCTGATTTGATGCAAGAAAGCAAAGTGATCTTTTCACAAATGATGGATCGTGTTCCTTTTGATCAGACACGTTATGTAAATGACCATGTAGATTATTCGCTCTATGATAAATCTGACGAAGAGTGGCAAAAGGCTTTTCGCTCACAAAGTAAT
>CAIYQV010000358.1 GCA_903928365.1 uncultured Flavobacteriia bacterium | reverse complement strand
CTTTTTTACCGGAATTTCTCGAACATCCAGTCACAAAAAGCAGAGACGGGAGAAGCAGGCATAACAATCTTATTTTCATATCATTCGTTTTCGACAAATGTAACGGAGGTTGTTATCGAAATAATTGATTTTGGTAGAGAACAGTGTTAATCTTAATCAATCTTAGATCTTTATTTTGAGCAAGGAACAAGGAACAAAGAGCAAGGATTGATAATTGGACGACGTTATAATGTGTTGAATATTAATGTTTAGGAGACATAAACAAAGTCTATAATCCTTATTCTTTGTTCTTTGATCCATTTATGAAAAGTTCAAATACCGAACTCTTTGCGTATTTTTAGCACTCAAAAAACAAAATAAATGCAGCGTTATCAAAGTTACGCCCTCGGTCAGTGGTTCGATGGGGAAGGAGTAGAGTCCAGTTTATACAATGCGATCAACGGTGAGAAGATCGGTGAGATCTCCAGTGTTGGATTGGATTACGCGGCGATGCTGGAATATGCCAAAAAGAACGGCGGCTATGCGTTGCGCAAAATGACCTTTCAGGAACGCGGCAGAATGCTGAAAGCACTGGCTATGCATTTGTTGGGAAACAAAGAAAAATACTATCAGGTGAGTGCCTGGACAGGAGCTACACGCGTAGATTCCTGGATTGATATTGAAGGCGGAATAGGTAACCTTTTCGCGAATGCTTCTCTGCGTCGTCAATTTCCGGATCTGCCTTACTATGTAGATGGAACAGCCGCTCCTTTGTCAAAGAATGGAACGTTTATCGGACATCATATCATGGTGCCAAAACGTGGAGTGGCGGTGCATATCAATGCTTTCAATTTCCCTGTTTGGGGGATGCTGGAGAAGATCGCTGTGAATTTGCTTGCGGGAGTGCCTGCAATTGTAAAACCTTCAGGTGCAACGTGCTATTTGACAGAGGTCGTTGTTCGTGATATCATTTCTTCAGGTATTCTTCCGGAAGGTTCACTGCAGTTGGTTTGTGGAGCTGGTAGAGGCATCATTGATCACGTGACAGCGGAAGACACTGTAACATTCACAGGAAGTGCTTCCACAGGATTGATGCTGAAATCGCATCCGCGTATTGCAGAACATAATATCGCTTTCAATCTCGAAGCAGATTCACTGAATGCGATGGTTTTGGGCGAAAAAGCAGTTCCCGGAACGGAAGAATTCAATTTGTTCGTGAAAGAAGCGGTGCGTGAGATCACCGTTAAAGCCGGACAAAAATGTACAGCGGTGCGACGTATGATGGTGCCTGCAAATTACGTGGATGAAGTGGAAAAAGCGATAGCTGAAAGGCTGGCGTCTACAGTCGTAGGTGATCCAAGTGTGGAAGGGGTGCGTATGGGTGCACTGGCGAGTAAAGGACAAGTAGCAAGTGTGCGCGAAAGTGTAGAAACCCTTTCTAAATCACAGCAAATTGTGTTCGGAGATCTGGACCATTTTGATGTGATGGGTGCAGATAAGGCATTAGGAGCGTTCTTCTCGCCGATTTTGTTCAGAAATAACGATCCGTTCAATAAAACGGATGTGCACGAAATTGAAGCGTTTGGTCCGGTGGCGACATTGATGCCATACAATAATCTGGATGAAGCGATTGAACTTGCCCGTATGGGAAAAGGTTCGCTCGTTTCTTCAATCGTGACACCTGACAATAATGAAGCGCGCGAGTATGTGGTGAATGCCGCAAGTATGCACGGACGTATCTTGGTTCTGAATAAAGACTGTGCGAAAGAAAGTACAGGCCATGGTTCCCCAATGCCGATGTTGACGCACGGTGGTCCCGGTCGCGCAGGTGGTGGAGAAGAAATGGGAGGAAAACGAGGCGTTTTGCATTATTTGCAACGCACAGCCATTCAGGGACACCCAACAACGATTACGGAAATCACACAACAATTCCAGGTTGGAGCTGCGATGCCTGAGGCGAATCCGCACGTATTCCGCAAGCACTTCGAAGAGTTAGTAATTGGAGAAACCGTCTTTACGCACAAGCATACCGTGACCGATGCAGACATCGTGAATTTTGCCAATGTTTCAGGAGACAATTTCTATGCACACATGGATGCCACTTCTTTGGAAGGAACCATTTTTGAGGGGCGTGTAGCGCATGGCTATTTTATTTTATCCAAAGCGGCGGGCTTGTTCGTGGATCCGAAAAAAGGTCCCGTTTTACTGAATTACGGCATCGACGAAGCACGCTTTGTAAAACCGGTATATCCCGGAGCAACGATTGGCGTGCGCTTCACTGTGAAGGAAAAGATCGATCAGGAGAAACGATCAGACGATGATATTGCGAAGGGTATTGTAAAGTTCCTTGTAGACGTGTACGATGAAACAGGAGAGACTGTAGCTTTGGCAACGATCCTTACGATGGTGAAAAAAATCGATCAGGCGTAACTTTTTGGAATCCTGTCCGTAAGTTGTTTGAGTTAATCATGAAACACATATTATGGCAGATTTTAATTTTCTGGATTCAAAGATCACAACGGATACCGTCAACAAAAAGGTAACACTCAATTTCACATCATTGCGAGGAACATTTTCCCTGACACCTTCCTCTGTATCAACCATCGGTACGGCGAATGGTATCTATTTGAAGATCAATTTTGTCGCTAGTTCTACAGGGACAACTACTTTTTCTGTTGACCTGAGAACCCTAGGCTTGCCATCCGGTTCCTATTCATTCGTAGAATGTGAGATCACGGGCACATCAAAAAGCCCATCGCCCAAGCAAATTGTGAAAGGAACAATGAATATATAATGTTACAATCAGCTATTCGTTATCTTATGCCACAGTTAGTGGCATTTCTTTTTTGTTCATTTCAAATTTACAGCCAAACTGAATGTTTTTCGATTGAGCAAAAAATGAATGGTCTTGGTGAGTCCAACACCTCAGATTATGAAGTATTGATTAAAGATCTGAGGAACTGCGAATTAGTTCATCGAATTGAACAAGATAAGAGTAGGCTCGCCTATCATCAGGCCAGAATTTATGTGAGTAAAGGCAATTTGGACAAAGCCGATAGAATTATTGAGGCTGAATTAGCTATAAATAAAGATGTTAAAACGCTGCTTGATCTGCAAGTACTTAAAGCAGCTTCATTTTTGATTAAAGGTCAACTTGACAGTTGCCTAAAATTAACTAATGAGGTGGTTCATTCACCAAAAAGTTCTTCAATACAAAAGGTAAAATCGTATGAATATAATGCTTTGTGCCACGGCAAATTAGAAAATAAAAAATATCAATACAACTCGTTGATAAATGGGATGTATTATGCCAAAAAAATGAATAATTTCTCTTTGCGATCCAGTTTATACAACGGTCTTGGTACGTATTACTTTTTCATCTCAAACAATAAGAAGCATTATTGGAAAGCATTGTATTTTTTTAAAAGAGCAACTCAGAATTGCCCAATAAAGGATAACCGTTTACGCGTAACTTATCTTATTAATCTTGGAAATTGCTTTTCAAAATTGAATTTGCAGGACCGATCTCTTTCGGTATTGAATGAGGTCTATTCTAAATATTCCAGCTATTTAAATTCAGAGCAATTTTTTGATGTAACCATGAGTTTGGGTACCAGCTATTTGCTAAAAGGTAATTTGGAAAAGTCTGATTTCTTTTACAAAAAAGCGTTTGAGACACTGGATGATCTTCCGGAGATAACGGCTTCAGATGTAACTATCTATTTAAACCTGAGCGAATTAGAAAACATGAAGGGAAACATTTCTAAAAGCAGGGCTTACCTGAGGACCTATGTTGATCTGAATACAAGTTACCTTGCCAAAGAAAATGCAGATAAGATCATCGAGATGCAAGAGCGTTTCAATGCGAAAGACAGGCAAGCTCAGATCCTGAGTTTGAAGAGCCGAAATCAGCAGGCGAAACTTCAGAATTATTTTCTTCAGACAGTTTTGTTGGTTTCCTTATTCCTTGTTGTTATTGGAATCATTACGTATTCTTATTTCAATCGCAAACGACAACTTGCAGAGAAACTCCGAGTAAAGAATGAGATCAAACGAGCAGAATTTGAAGCCACTGAAAATGAAAAACTGCGCTTTTCAAGAGACTTACATGATTCACTTGGAGGTAATTTAACGGTGGTTGGATTATTGATCTCTCAGGCCAAAGAGCGTAATCCGGATCAGGAAAAGAACTTTGAAGATCTCTATCAGATCGTACAATCATCGATCACTGATTTGAG
>CAIYQV010000357.1 GCA_903928365.1 uncultured Flavobacteriia bacterium | reverse complement strand
GATAATGGGCGAGATTAAAACTCGTTAAAAAATAAAATTGCGGTTTATTCACGCTCTTAAAGGTGTGTAAATCAATTCCAGGCAATAAATTTCTCCACGCACGCATTGTATTCCGTGGGATGTTTCACGCTGTTGATCTTGCCTTCTTTGAACGAAAAGGTGAATCGAAACACACGTTCGTCCTTGGCATGGTTAGCCTCTTGACCGAAGGAGCGAAATTGTGGGATTCCTTCCTCGTCGAAGCAAAGGGATTTATTCATCCGGATCTCGAGTACTTCCTCTCCGTAACGGGAGAATCCGCGGTTGACATTTACATGATGGTGCGTCAGTAGGCCCTCTGCTGTATTGAAGAGTTTATTCCAGACGGCAAGCGTTAACGCTTTGGTACGTTTTCCAAGAAATAAGCCCTGGTCGTGCAGTAATTCTTTCAATTGACTTGTGTCGCCCGTAACGAAGGCGTGCTCGAATTGTTGGATCAAGTTCGAGTTCAATGCTTGTTCGCGTTTGGAAGTTTTTGTCAGGATCATGGCTATAGGTATTTAATGGTTCGCGCCCCCTTAGGCAAGCACTATGCCAAGTCATGAAATCAATTAAAAACGATGCTCTAAACACTATTTTTTATTCAAAAAAATTATATTTATATCAAATATTGATATATGAAGACGCTTCTATCTTGGTATGACCGCTCTGATTTTGTGGAAGGAAAATTAAATCCTGAGGGACCAACCATGTCGTTCCATGCTTTTTTCTATAAACATGATCGACATGTGATTCTTTCTCCGAAGAAAAGGGAGGAGGACGATGTGATGGCACTTCATATGTCGGCTGCATTGAAAAAGTCATTTCCTGACCGAAAGATCGAGTTTGTGTATCTGGACATTCAGGATCCAATCGATCACAGAGAGATCCAAGGGAAGGTGAATCCAGTGCTTGCCTCGATGAAAGAGGAGGAGATCGATATTTTTGTTTCCCCTGGTACGCCGGCTATGCAGGTGGTTTGGTACTTGTCGCATATAAGCCTCAACCTGGGTACGACCTTGTATCAAACCCGTCCAGCAAGATTCACGAAGAAGAAGGATAAGCCTGAATTGATCAAGATCCAGATGGATCGTTCTTCGTTGGGGATGACGGCCTTGTTCCATCAGGAAGAGGTGAAGCGCTCAAGTAATGAGGGGTATTTCAAGACGCCAGCGATTGAAAAGATCTATGACAATGCCCGAAAGGTGGCCAATACAGATGAGGTAACGGTGCTGATCCTCGGAGAGAGTGGAACAGGAAAGGAAAATTTAGCCAAACATATCCATCAAAACTCTATTCGGAAGGACAAGCCCTACATCGCCATCAACTGTTCAGCGTTCAGTGACTCCTTGCTCGAATCGCGTTTGTTTGGGTATAAGAAAGGAGCATTTACAGGTGCGGATAAGGATACTGTAGGTTTGTTTGAACAGGCTGATGAGGGAACGATCTTTCTGGATGAGATCGGAGATATTTCACCCTATATGCAGCAATCCTTACTGCGTGTGTTGCAGGAGAAAGAGATTATGCCACTCGGAGGAAAGGCAAAGAAAGTGGATGTACGTGTGATAGCAGCCACCAACCAGAATTTGGTGAAACGCTGCGAGGATGGCCGATTCCGTTGGGATCTATATTACCGGTTATCAGTGGTGGAATTAGATCTACCTACCGTGCTTCAACGTGGAAAAAGCGACATTAAAATGATGATCGAATATTTCCTCGGTCAGAAGAAAAAGCAATTGCGCAAGCCGAAAAAACTCGTCATCGAAAAAGAGGCCATGGACGCATTATTGAACTACACTTATCCCGGAAACATTCGCGAACTCGAGAACATGATTGCACGTCTGTATGTCTTCAATGACGAACGTGTCACAGCAGACGTATTACCCAAACGAATTTTTCAGGAACCGGTCGATCAGCCCATGAACTGGGAATATGTCGAGAAGGAACACATTCAGAAAGTCCTCAAACATTTCGACGGTAATAAGCGTCAGACGGCCATCGCCATCGGTTGGGCTATCAACACCTTGGTGTCTAAAATGGAGAAGTACGGGTTGGGGTGATGGTTGAGTTGGATTTTGGTCTAAGGAATCGTGTCTTATTTTATGACCTTCTTTATGATGATTTAACTCGGTAAAAGTGGACAAGTAAGAATAATTGAGGATAATCCTAGTTTCAAAAGTCTATTCTTCCCAATGATAGGAATTGATGAATAAACGGAATTATGTAAGCGCTTTAAATGAAGGTTCTTCATGAGTTTTGACAGACAAATTAATTTAGAGTGAAATCAAATAACTACCGGTTCATTTAAAATCACAGCAAGTCGCTCTGTAATCAAGGATTTTACGATGAAATACCGATCATTGATCTCTTCACCATTTTGGTGAGAATGATGAATTTCAATGCCAACTTGATTATTGCTTGTTCTGTAAAAAGTGAAAGACTCATTTATAGGACTGGGTGCATGGATGCGGATTGAATCTGAAGAAGCAACAAAATCGTCAGAATTTATTTCATTGCCCACAGAATTTGATGTGATGCTATCGGTAATATTTTTTTTCCCAAAAAGGTACTCTCTTTTGATCTTATCGGAAATAAGGTATTTGAATTCAT
>CAIYQV010000356.1 GCA_903928365.1 uncultured Flavobacteriia bacterium | reverse complement strand
TTTTTCAGCGGCTCAAAAAAATGCGATCTCTAAAGGAATTTACCGAATCAACTTGGACGGAAGCGTTCAATCTTCACTCTCCGCAGAAACCGGGTACAACGAAGCTGAATTCACGGCAGAAATGAAGTATTTCGTGAAAACATTCTCCAATGCGAACACACCACCCGTTTACACACTTTGTGATAACACAGGAAAAGAACTTTCGGTGCTCGAAGACAACATCGACCTTAGGACGCGACTAAGCACATTTAACCTTTCAAAGAAGGAATTTGTCACTTTCACATCCGGTGAAACAGCACTCAATGGCTGGATGATCAAACCTGTGAATTTCAATCCTCAGTTTAAATATCCTGTTTATGTCACGATCTATGGTGGACCAGGTCACAATGAAGTGACAGATGCGTGGGATGGGAATGATTTCATGTATCATCAGTTACTTGCTCAGAGAGGTTACATCGTAGTTTCCGTGGATCCAAGAGGAACCATGTTCAGGGGTGCGGCATTTAAAAAATCGACCTATATGCAACTTGGAAAACTGGAAACAGAAGACTTTATTAATGTTGCCAAGGAACTTAAAACCTATTCTTATATCGATCCTGAACGCATCGGGATTCAAGGATGGAGCTATGGTGGATTTATGACTTCACTGGCAATGACCAAAGGTGCGGATCATTTTAAAATGGGAATTGCAGTTGCACCTGTCACCAACTGGCGTTATTATGACAACATCTATACCGAACGATTCATGCGCACACCTCAGGAAAACGAGAACGGGTACGATGAAAACTCACCAATTAATCATGTGCAGCAACTCAAGGGTAAATACCTGCTTATTCAT
This sequence comes from uncultured Flavobacteriia bacterium, assembly GCA_903928365.1. Lineage (GTDB taxonomy): Bacteria > Bacteroidota > Bacteroidia > Flavobacteriales_D > Crocinitomicaceae > M0103. The sequence goes on along the minus strand of CAIYQV010000356.1, from coordinate 7,448 downwards.
GGTTCCGGAGATGACAATGTGCATTATCAGAATACCATGGAGATGATCAATGCAATGGTTCGTGCCAACAAGCAGTTTGACCTATTCATCTACCCAAACAGAAATCATGGGATATATGGCGGAAACACCCGTAACCACTTGTTTACCATGATGCTGGACTATACGCTTAAAAATCTGTAATTGTAGCCAAAGTCGGTGATATTAAGATTGCATAATTTTTTTTAACATTTCTGAGACAGTTTTGAACAGGTAAACATTTTCTTTGTTAATTTAGGCGGGATTAAACCAATTATAGCAAAGCAGATGAGCCAAGTTGCCAAAATTGAACTCGAAGGGAATGTATATGAATTTCCTGTGGTAGTCGGGTCGGAAAATGAAAAAGCCATTGACATCAGTAAACTTCGTGATACGACAGGTTATATCACGCTAGATACCGGTTACAAAAATACAGGAGCAACAAAAAGTAAGATCACATTTCTTGATGGAGAAGAAGGTATCCTTCATTACAGAGGGTATCCGATCGAACAACTTGCCGAAAAAGCAACATTTCTAGAAGTCGCCTACTTATTGATCTATGGTGAACTTCCGACACAGACTCAATTAGACAACTTTAAGAACAATATCACCAAGCATACATTGGTTCATGAGGACATGAAGCAATTCTTTGAGGCATTCCCTGCAAAAGCACACCCAATGGGAGTACTTTCTGCTATGATCTGTTCACTTTCCACTTTCTATCCTGAATCTTTGGATCCAAACAGAAGCGCAGAAGCAAAAGACCTCACGATCCTCCGTTTGTTAGCTAAGTTGCCTACCCTGGCTGCTTGGTCATACAAAAATGCCATGCGTCATCCATTCATGTACCCAAGAAATGAGTTCGATTACTGCAAGAACTTTCTTCACATGATGTTTGCCATGCCAACGGAAGATTACAAAATTGATCCTGTCATAGTAGATGCGTTAAATAAACTATTGATCCTTCATGCTGATCATGAGCAAAACTGTTCTACTTCAACTGTTCGTATCGTAGGTTCATCTCAAGCAAACCTTTACGCTACAATCTCTGCTGGTATTTCAGCTCTTTGGGGACCACTGCATGGTGGAGCAAATCAGGAAGTAATTGAAATGCTGGAGAAAATCCATCAGGATGGTGGTGATGTAGACAAGTGGGTAGCTAAGGCAAAAGACAAAGATGACCCGTTCCGATTAATGGGATTTGGTCACAGAGTATATAAGAATTTCGATCCACGAGCAAAAATCATCAAAAAGGCTTGTGATGACATTCTGAACAAGTTAGGTATTAACGATCCTATGCTGGAGATCGCTAAAAAGTTGGAAAAAGTAGCATTGGAAGACGAGTATTTCAAAGCGAGAAACTTATATCCAAATGTTGATTTCTACTCAGGAATCATTTATAAAGCATTAGGAATCCCAACAGAAATGTTCACGGTAATGTTTGCACTAGGACGTCTACCAGGATGGATTGCTCAGTGGAAAGAAATGACCGAGAACAAAGAACCTATCGGAAGACCAAGACAAGTATACACTGGTTATACACCTCGGGAATACGTTGATATTTCGAAAAGATAAGTGAAAGCACGCTACGGCGTGCTTTTTTATGTTCGTTCTATTAGTTCCTTTCGTGAACCCTCAAAGATCGAGTACGATCTGTAGCTGCACTCCAGCTCTCCATTGTACAATCTGAATTTCTTTTCAGGCTTCAGTCCTACAGATTTGAATCCTACTTCAGAAGACGATATGATCCAACAGGTAAACCCTTTGAGCTCCTGTTTCATCCAGTCACCGATACCTTTATAGAGTTCTTCCGTATTTGCTTCCAAACGTTCACCATACGGTGGATTCGTGATCATGACACCTCCTTCGGAAGTTATACGCACCTCATCAAAATCCTGAACTGATGTCTCCACAAAACGACCAATCACAAGTCTTCTTAAGTTCCTTCGAGATTTCGTGATCATTTCAGCGCTTCTATCTGACCCTATAATTCTGCACGGCAAAGAAGATACGCGAAGGTTTGCCTCATTCCACAAGGCATCCCAAACTTCGGGTTCAAAAGTTCTGAAATTCTTGAATGCATAGTGTTGGCGTTCAATATTTGACGGCAAACCGGAAGCATACAAGGCTGCTTCTATGAGTATGGTACCTGAACCGCAGAACGGATCAATGAAATCCGTTTTCTTATCCCAACCTGACATGCGGATCAAAGCAGCTGCCACCACTTCATTTAGAGGAGCTTCACCGGTATCCTCTCTGTACCCTCTTTGAAATAACGGCGCACCACTTGTGTTCAAAGACAGTGTAACTTTCGTCCCACTGATATGCAAGTCAAATAGCACCTGAGGTGATTTAACATTCACATCAGGCCTGTTGCCCTCCTTCTTTCGAAAGGTATCCACGATAGCGTCTTTTACTAAAAGAAATGGATACTGTGAATGTTTGAATACCTCCGTAAAAACAGCCCCTTTCACCGCAAAAGTTTTATCCACGGTAAAATAGGTCGTCCAGTCTATCTGCATGCATTTTTGATACAGATCTGCCTCTTTTTTTATGTCAAAAGAAGCTACCTCAACCAATACCGAAAGGGCACAACGCAAATGCAAATTGAGAAAGTAAACGTCTTTCCAAGAAGACACCTCCACTTGAACAGCGCGATTCAACTTGGTCAATTTTGAAAAACCCAACTCCTGAAGTTCCTCCATTAAAACATTTTCCAACCCAAAAAAGGTTTTAACCGTCACCTTTAACGTTGTATTTTTGTTTATCATCACCGTACGAAATCCGTTAACTTTGTGCAAAAGAACGAATTTGAAACCAATTAACACGATTCTGCTTGTAGCCTCCTTGATGTTTTCTTTTTTAAAGAACAGCATCTGTGCACAGGAAAGGATTGGTTTAGTGTTAAGTGGCGGTGGTGCTACCGGACTTGTGCATATTGGTGTTTTAAAAGCACTGGAAGAACGAGGTATTCCCATCGATTACATTACCGGAACCTCCGCAGGCGCGCTCGTTGGATCCATGTATGCCTCAGGTTACAGTCCTGAAGAAATTGAGAATTACGTTCTCAGCGAGAATTTCCAGTTAATGACCAAAGGAAAGCTCAAACCATCACAACGCTTTCTTTACCGCGAAAATGACGACGATGGAAGTATGATCAACTTTTCCTTTTCCATCGACAGTCTCCTGCAAAAATCCTTACCGACCAATTTTATCACTTCTTCATTTCTGGATTTTGAAATGATGCGGATACTGGGCGTTACGGGAGCTGTATGCGGGAATGATTTTGACAGTTTGTTTGTGCCTTTCAGATGTGTCGCCTCGGACATCACAAACAAAAAAAGTGTGGTATTCGCGAAAGGGAATCTGAACCAGGCTGTCCGAGCATCGATGACCTACCCTTTTTATTTCAACCCAATTCGCGTGGACGGCACCTTATTGTTCGATGGTGGACTCTACAACAACTTCCCGGCGGATGTGATGTATCACGAATTCGATCCGGATTTCATCATTGGAAGCAATGTCTCGGGAAATGCAGCTCCACCCAAGGAAAATGACCTGATTTCGCAGATCACGAATATGCTTGTTACTTATTCCGATTTCAGACTGCCCTGTGACGCGGGAATCATGATCGAACCAAAAACTTCCATTTCCACGTTTGAGTTTGGAAGTGTCGAGCAAGCGATTAAAGATGGTTACAATTGGACCATACATTACCTGGATTCCGTTCAGCTTCATCTCAGCCGCAGTATCAGCAAAGAAGAATTAGAGCTAAAACGAAAAGAATTCAAGTCACGAACTGCAAATTGGGAAGTAACTTCCGTTTCCACCAACACAATCGGAAGAAAAAACTTGTCCTACGTCAGAAAATCTTTACTCCGGGCACGAAAAGACGAAGTGCTTTCTGCGAGTAAGCTCGAAAAACGATACTTCCGTTTGTACGCCACACAACAGATCGATTTCATGTTCCCTACCGTTCAGCGGAAACCTGACAGCACTTTCAATTTACAATTGGACGTTCGTAAAGCTAAAGAACTCAAACTGGATGTCGGTGGTCATTTCTCCTCGAGACCCGTGAATACCGGATACATTGGACTGACCTACCGTTCCGTTGGAAAGACCGCTTCTTCCTTGATGGCCAGTTCGTATTTTGGGAAATTCTATGGTTCCGCAAAGCTCAACTACACTTTCGAACTTCCTGCGATCTTCCCCGTTTCCGTTTCTGCCTATTTCGTGATGAATCGGTGGGATTACTTTCGAAGTTTCGCTACGTTCTTCGAGGATGTTCAACCTTCATTTCTGGTGCAAAACGAAATGTACTACGGGGCTAAATTCACCCACCCTATCGGAAACAATTCCAAAAGTGCCTTTGACGGACGTTTCTTCAATCTGGCGGATGATTATTACCAAAACAGTAGCTTCACAAACAAAGACACATCGGACATCACCCGATTTGATGGAGTAAGTGGCAGCTGGGAATTTCTTCAGAATTCATTGAACAGAAAGCAATTTGCCAATTCTGGACATCTATTCCAAGTAAAAGCGCGCTATGTCTATGGGAAAGAAACATCGATACCGGGATCAACATCCGTAAATGATAGCATTCGCACCAAATACCATTCATGGATCAGTCTGAAAGCGGAACTCCAATCTTATGTGATCACCAATCGTTATTTCCATTTGGGACTACATGGTCGAGGTGTTTTAAACAGTCAATCCCTGTTTTCAAACTACACCGCCAGCTTGCTGGCAATGTCCTCCTTCTCACCTATTCCGGATGCGGAAACATTCTTTCTTCCCGAATACCGTTCACCTCAACATATTGGAGCAGGTGTGAATTTGGTGTTTTCAGCTACCTCCAATCTTGACTTCCGGTTCGATGGATATTTCTATCAGCCATTTGTGATCTTACTCAAGAATCCTGACGGCACCCCCACCTATTCCAAGCCATTTAAAGGTGATACCTACATGGCCTCAGCTTCTGCAGTGCTTAATACTTTTGTTGGACCAGTGAGGGCAACGCTTAATTATTTTCCTAAACAAGTCAATCCATTTTATTTTCAGATCAGCTATGGCTACGTTCTTTTTAATGAACGTGCCATCCGATAGATAGTACCTTTCCTTTATCTTTGTAATTCAAAATTGGTTTATGGAAAAGATCATCTGCGGTATTCAACAAATGGGCATTGGCGTTCCCAATGTACAAGAAAGCTGGAAATGGTATCGTAAATTCTTCGGTGTGAATGTCCGTGTTTTCGAGGAGGCAGCTGAGGCACCTTTGATGACACGGTATACCGGAGGAGTGGTTCACTCAAGAACCGCAACACTGGCACTCAGCATGGAAGGAGGCGGAGGATTTGAGATCTGGCAATTTACCAGCAGACCAACCGAAAAAGCAACATTTGATATTCAAGCTGGTGATTTTGGACTTTATGTGTGTAAGATCAAATCCAGAGATGTAGCAGCCAGTTATCATTACTTTAAATCAAACGGAGCAGAATTACTTTCATCACAACCTATCAAAGCTCCTAATGGAAAATTGACCTTTTTCGCAAAAGATCCGAATGGAAATCTTTTTCAGGTCGTTGATGGACGAGGCTATTTCTCCAACACGGGTCATTCATCACGCTGTGGAGGTCCTTCGGGCACCATCATTGGAGTAAGTGATATCGATAACGCCTTGCCTTTATACCGTGATATACTTGGTTACGACAAGATAGAATACGATGTCAGCGATGCATTCGAAGATCTCAGTGCTCTGCCTTCAGGGAACGGCCGTTTTAGAAGAGTCCTTCTTACACATTCTGCCGAACGAAAAGGTCCCTTTGCACGATTACTTGGACCTACCGAAATTGAGCTCATTCAGAGTTTGGACCGCACCGATTGCAGGAAAATCTTTGAAAACCGATTCTGGGGAGATTGGGGCTTCATTCATTTGTGTTTTGACATCCAAGGAATGGAATTACTCAAAGCGGAATGTGATGCGAAAGGGTTTTCTTTCACTGTAGACAGCGGTGACACCTTTGACATGGGTGAAGCAGGCGGTCGTTTCTCCTACATTGAAGATCCGGATGGTACATGGATCGAGTTTGTAGAAACACATAAAGTTCCCATAATGAAAAAATTAGGTTGGTATATTAACCTCAAGAACAGAAAACCTGGTAAATACCTCCCTAATTGGATGCTAAAAACCATGGGACTCAATAAAGTGAAAGATTAAATCAGATGAACGGTAGGTATTACTGATTGAACGGAATTTTACCGAATGATAATTTAGATATCTTTGAAGTCAACTTGAACACCATGAAAAACCTGATCTTATCCATCTGCGTACTTTCCTTCGGATTTCTTTTTCTTCCTTCTTGTAGTGAGGAAGTGGACATGATCGATGGATTTACTGAAACAGCAGTAGTTTATGGGCTGTTGGATAAATCAGAGAATATCCATTATTTCCGAATCAATAGAGCCTTTATCGGTCCTGGAAACTGGTTGGACATTGCACAGGTCCCTGATTCAAATTATTTTGATGCTGTTGACGCTACAGTAACAGAGGTTTTGAACGGAGTAGAAACACGTGTTTGGACACTTCAGGACACGCTTGTAGAAAATAAAGACACCGGAGGAGCGTTTTATGCCCCTGAACAAAAACTCTACTATTTCGCTACGAATGCATCCTCGCCATTAAATGGCAACGCAACGTATAAACTTCATATTTCTCTTAATAATGGTGAATTTGAAGTAGAAGGTGAAACTGGTTTAGTTTCCGGTATAAGCACCAGCGCTGATGCACAGAACTTCCGATACACGTTTGCAGATGATCCTGCAAGTTATACTCAGAAAGGTGTTGCCGTGACAGTAGGTAACTCCCATGTGATCAACACCACTTTGCGCGTATCGTTTGACGAAATAGATAGTGGAGTAGATACTGTTGTTCGTGCTTTTGACTGGAAACTTGGTGAATCAGATGTAACTCCGGGAGGAAACAAAACATTCACCATGAATGGAAAGAGTTTTTATGAATTAATACGAGATCATTGCAACACTGCTGATGCCAACATCAATAAGCGCCGAATGAAATCCATCAAGATCATCGTTACAGGAGGAGCTGAAGAATTGTATAATTACATGACCGTTAACAAGCCCGCATCTACTCTGGCACAAAGCAAACCAACCTACACGAATTTAAAAGTATCCGAAGGACACCGTGTTGTTGGAATCTTTTCATCTCGTCTTACTTTCACTACAGAGAAATTCTATATCAATCCGAGCAATACCAGTTTGAGAATGATGGATACAAAATCTGTCGTTGAACTTTGCACTGGTCCGATCACAGGGAATTTGTTCTTCTGTAGCCATCATCCTGCGGACAATGGTCAAGCCTACGCTTGTCAATAACTTTTAAGTTCGTAGGTTTTTCTTCTTTTACATCGCGA
>CAIYQV010000355.1 GCA_903928365.1 uncultured Flavobacteriia bacterium | reverse complement strand
TTGCCTTAGCATTCTGCGCTTGTTCTACAACCGATTCTACTGTCATCAATTTGTGTGCTTCCACATCCGTGTGGTAACGCGCTGCCTGAGGACAATAACCACAATCTTCAGGACAACCGCCCGTTTTTATACTCAGCAATGAGGACATCTGCACCTCACGTGGATTGTGGTACTGACGATGAATGGTTGCTGCTTCAAATACAAGCTCCAGAAGTGGCTTGTTGTATAAATCCAAAAGGCTTCCCTTCGTTGAATACTGAGGATTGATCTTCATCTCAAATAGGTTTGTGCAAATATAGGTATTCGTCGCTACCCGCGAAAAAAATCCTTAACGCTGAATAAGACAAACAGCATATGCTTTAATCGCTTTGCGTTCCCCGAAAGAATCGACTTTTTCGTGTGTAGTTGCTTTGATAGAGATTCGGTCAAGATCTGTTTCAAGAATACCTGCAATAATCTCCTGCATTTCGGGAATATGTGGATTGAGTTTTGGCTTTTCAAGAATCACGGTACAATCCACATTAATCACTTTCCATTCATCCCGAAAGAGGATTTTCATCACTTCTTTCAAAAGGATTTTTGAATCAATCCCCTTGTATTTTGGATCTTTATCTGAAAAATGAAAACCGATATCCCTTAGATTCGCGGCGCCTAACAATGCGTCACAAATGGCATGAAGCAATACATCTGCGTCTGAATGTCCAACAGCCCCCAGATCAGATTCGATCTTTTTACCCCCTATAAACAATTCGTGTGTATCCGCCAATTGATGGACATCCACTCCAAAACCAACTCTGATATCCATGAGGAAATTATTCCGGTTTAGCGTCCGAACTTTCTTTTTCAGACCCTGATGATCCAAGTGTCATACGAAGCGTAAAACGCAAGGTATTTGCCAAAGGACTTTGACGACCATTCAACGAAGCAAGGTAGGACATATCCACTCCAAACTTATTGTATTTAAATCCGATACCTGCATTAAAGTATTGACGGTTTCCTTTGTTCTTATTTTCATAGAACACACCGCTTCTGATCGCAAGTACGTTATTGTACCAATACTCTAGTCCCAGTGCCATATTGATCTCTGTCAATTCTTCCTTGAATTTAGAACCTTTAGCAACTGCAAAAGTACCATCCGAATTTTGCTGGTAATTTCCAGCAGCATCCGTAATAGGTGCTCCCGGAGCATCGTAGAATGATTGAATCATTCCAGCGATCACACCAACGTCAGAATTTCTTCCTGAAATCATGGTATAATCCCCCTCATAGAAATCGTAGTAAGCAGGAGTTGGAACCAATAATTTCTGCAAATCAAACGACGCAGTAAGGTGATTGTATTTATCAAATTCTGCCTTGAAAGAGTTACCGATCTTCAAGTTCATTGGAATAAAATCACGTGTAGCTAATTCAGAGTATGCAATCTTATTACCCACATTATTGATCGTAGTTGCGAAGGCATATGTGCCATTCACTTTTCCAATTTTAGCATCGTCGTTGAAATACGTAAACGAGATA
>CAIYQV010000354.1 GCA_903928365.1 uncultured Flavobacteriia bacterium | reverse complement strand
CTCCGATGGAAATCCCTTTTTCCAGAATGAGATAGGTATTGATCTCCTTATGGCGCTCGATGGGTAAAAAAAGACTACAAACCTTACCTTCCAATTGAAATTGGGAGAATACCCGATCGCAAATATTTTCAGAAAGCAGTTCCAGTTCCTTAGCGGAAAGCTCGAGTCTTTTGTGCTTATATTCCTTTCTTAGTTCTGCTTTAGTCATGTGTAAATGTGTCGATTGTCATAAAGTCTACACGTTTGTCCAACTGTACGGTGCTAAAATACGTTTTAAGTAACAGATTTAATTACAATTCATTGTTGAATAATATCGGCTTCATTTTCTTGTAAGAGTTCCAAAAGGAATAACTTTGTTCAACCAAACTTGCTGATTTTGATTTATGAAGACTACCTTTTTTTTACTTGTTGCTAGCCTTACGTCAGCTACATTAACATTTGGACAAACAGAAGACACCACTGAGGTTTTCTCTGAAAGTATGGATGAGACCTATGTGGAGGAAGATACGAATTCAGTAGAGGATACGTTTGAATCTACTCGAGTGATCAACGGTCATTCTACTGAAACGTTGCGAAAGGGTGTGATGGAATTCCGGGTAGAGCATCGCTTTGGAGATATAGGAGGTACGGATGGAGGAATACAGACTCTCTATGGACTGGATAATTCGTCCGACATTCGGATTGCTTTTGAATATGGAATTACCGATGACCTGATGGTAGGTTTTGGTCGAAGCAAAGGAACAGGCAACCCGTATCGATCTTTATTAGATGGCTTCGCGAAATATAAAATCTTGCAGCAACAAAAGGTGGGATGTCCTGTTACGGTTACGGGAATAGCCACAGCAACTTATTCTTACATGAAGGCTTCTTCTGATATGTCCCAGGTGAGTAGTTTTCCACTTTGGCAGCATCGATTGGCTTATGTCACCCAATTATCAATTGCTCGTAAATTCGGAAAACGCTGTTCCGCCTCTTTAACGCCCTCAATGGTTCATCGAAACTATGTGGGGGCAGATGATGTGAATACATTATTTGCTATGGGATACGCATTCAGTTTCCCGATTTCAAAAAAGGTGGCTATTCTGGTGGAATATTACCAGACGTTTCAGGATGAAGATGTACGTAAGCAAAACACAAACAGTTTAGGGGTAGCAATAGAGTGGGTAACTTTCGGTCATAACTTTACGATCAATCTTACTAATTCGAAAGGTTTTGTAGAATCTCAGTTTATCCCATATACATTTGAACAATGGTCAAAAGGGCAATTCCGACTTGGGTTCTGTATTGGCAGGAAATTTGAAAGAGAATAAAAAAAATTGCAATCATGAAAAGACTAGTTTATCCCATTTTAGCTCTCGGAATTCTGATTATCTCCGGTGCAATGACATTAACAGCGCCTGCCTATACCATTAAGACAGGATACAGTATTGAATTTAAGAGCAAGGACCCATCAGGCGTATTTAAAACATTGAAAGGAAATGTTTCGTTTGATGAAAATGATCTTGCTACATCTAAATTCAATTTTACCATTCCTGTAGAATCGATCAGCACAGGCAATGGAATGATGAATAAAAAGGCTCAGATCGAGGAATGGTTCAATTCTGAGAAATACCCTGATATCAAATATGTGTCCAGTAAGATTGAAAAATCCTCGGACGGATAT
>CAIYQV010000353.1 GCA_903928365.1 uncultured Flavobacteriia bacterium | reverse complement strand
GACGGAACACGGTTAAAAAACCACAACGACAAACCCTATCCGAATCTTTCGGAGAACATTTCTCGCAATTTGATTGGGGATTTGAATGCAATTGCAAAGAAATATCTGGATAATGAAAATACAACCCAATCGGAAGAGGAATTTTTGAATATTCTTTTAATCGATGAAAATGGCGACATGTTGCGGGAGAGTTTTGGCTATTGTTTGATTTCATCTCTTATAGAATATGAAGAACAACAAATGGATGCCCAATTAGACGTATATGAGCAACTGCAATGGGATCGTTTGTTTCGCTTAAATCCCGATGAAAATGGAGGTACATTAGAACTTGAAGCAACAGAAAAAGCAAGAGCTTATTTTGGAAACAACTGGCGTAATTTTGGTTTAAACTATTGTGACAGTTTTGATGAAATGGAGCAAAATGGCGTTGAACTGGTTAGTGATGAAATTATCGAACAAGTGGAATCGTTGGTTGCTGAAATGCATATTTCACAAAAAGTTGCCGTTAATATTCTTTACAATTTCTTTGATACCATAAGCATTACCCTTCCCATTCTATGGGTTAACGGAAAAATCAACGATGAAGACTTCATGAAATCTTTTTATGCACTGAATTATGGAATTGACATCGAAAATATAGACGATGAGGCCTATGAAGAACCTCGATTTCTAATGAATCGCTTGTTGTATTTCAAAACGATCATTTGGGGTTACCAGTGGAACGATCAAACGTTGCCCTGCGTGAATTTTTGATGAGTCAACAAAAGTCACTACTCCGTGGTTCGTCAGAATAGAGCCTGTCTCTGAGAGGATGCTGAACTCTCAACCTGTTATTTCCCCATCTTTTCTGCGTTAACCTACGCATCCGGGCAACGAAGTCCGGCTTTAAACTCAATGCGTATGGATCAGTTAAAGTATGATGTGGCCAGCATTCATTGTGCGCCACGTGGGCAAACGTTCTATTTTCTTTACAACAACATCCACGGGTTCTTTGAATCCAAGGGAATGGACCTTTCCTCTCTGGTGTACATGTTGCTGTTCAAAGTGCGGGATTTTCGCAGCGACCATCAGGCGTATGTCCGATTGTTGCAGCAAGGCAACTTTGACTTACGGAACAAACCGTATTACAATGAGGATGAACTTATTCACCTAGCAGAAACCTGCGTGGAAGACGAATTCTACCTTTTCAAGAAGCGCGAGCACGAGATCGATCTTTCGCTTCTTGACGAGGAAGACGAACTACGATGCATGGCCTATGTGGCGCAGTTCAATCCGCGGCGTAATTACTACAACGGGTATAGCTCCCATGCCTCTGATAGTCGCGCGTTTGTGAATGTACTGATGCGTGATGCCAACTTCACAAAAGTGATCGAAAAAATGATGGCTACCCTGGAACGCGATATCAATATCGGAAATCCGGAACCAACCTCCGTAAAAGACCTGTTCGACATGGAGGATCTCAAAAATATGATCACCGGTCCGAACGGCGACTTGTGGGTGGAGATCTTTCTGATGATGGAGCTTCCCGAAAGGGAGAAATACAGTTTGCTTTATCAGGCACAGCCACGGGAGATCCTCAAGAATAAGGAACATTGTTTGGATGTCGAGTTTGTGCGATGCGCCATCGATGGAGTGAAATGCAGCCACAAAAAACTCAAAGCACTCATGGCTGATTTACCGCAAGAGATTCAGGAACATCCGGAGGTGTTGCAGTTTTATGACTGGCATCGGGAATGCTCGTTGTAGGCCGTGGAGGAACAAGGAGCAAGGAACAAGGAGCAAGTACATTTTGTAAATCACATAATCAAGTCTTTATTCTTTGTTCCTTGATCCTTGATCAAAAAAAAGACGCACATGACAACTATACAAGATTTTAAACAACTACTGCACGAAATCCTTCCCAAAGGACGTCTGAAACCGGCAAAGGTTTCGGATTTCACTTGTAGGTATTGCGGCAAAGCATTGAAGAACGACAACGCCCACTCAGGTCATATGGCTCGCTGTGCGGTGCATTTGAAGATCATCAAGGCATACCTGGAAGCGAACAGACCTGTTTTCAGAGACGAAGCTGAATCCCGAAAGCGATGGGAATCAATGGATCACAGTCATTTCAACATCTTCGAGCATGAGGTAAAAAGTTCGCCAGAGGCAATTGAGTTTGTCCGCACGCAGGTGGATGCACTGACGCAGTTTCCGGATGAGCGGCTGGAAAAACACTGTGTGTTCTATCTGGTGGTACTTGCACAGATTGCCGACAAGAAACCAACGCGGGAAAAGGCATTCAACATGCTCAAATCGCTCATTTCGGCGGATCAAATAGCGGTACTCGTGTATTACTGGCCATCACTCGGTAATCTTCGTTACAGTCCGGCAACGGATGCTTATGTGGGTAAATGGGCCAAATTTGCCCGCATCAAGGATGACAGTTTTTTCTACATCGATTATCCGGTTTGGATTCTCTTGCTCGACCGTTATATACTCACCTACAAGAACTTTGGATGGCGTCAGAATGATTTGAACGAAAAGGAGGATTGGTTCATCGATATGGTATTGCAAACCATTCGAGACTTAATGTTAGAAGAACATTACTATCTGAACATTATGGGTGGACCGTGCTTAAACATGCATGTTCCTACGGCGGTAATCCCTTTACTTCATCCAAACAGCCGTAAGCGTTTTTCAAAGGTGGATCTGCATTGGGTCACAGTCTCAAAGATCGGCTACGATCCGCGTGATCCTGCCTCAGCACTCCATATATAATTTTCATTATAAAACTGATTTAAATAAATCATTCGTAAATGATTTTAAGTACATTGTGTTGAAATTAAATTTCCATGAAACGTAGATCTAAATTTTAAAAAAACAAAATGAAAAAATTTACCACTTTCGGTGCGCACTTTATGATCGAGTTGGATGAAGACCAACAAATAAAAATCGAAAAGATATCTTATTTTCCACAATACAAAGGATATACTGTGCAGGATCTATATGACTTTTTCGAGATGGATCCCTGGAATGAAGAAATCTTTGATATTTATGAGAATGAAATTGGTGGGGAAGTACTGGATCTTATAAGGAATGATCTAAAGGATTTGTCCTACACTAGCAAACAACAATTTCTCGAATCGGATGAAGAACTCAAGCTCGAATATGAAAACGGAGAGGTTGATGAATCCGTTATCTCAGATGGTACTGCCTTTGACCTGATTTGGGAAAGTCAAACTGAGGACAGTGAATGGCAGGAAAAATACATTCAGTTTCTGGCAAATACCATTGAAGAAAATTCCAAAGCCTCCAAAAAAATCAAGAATACATTGCAAGAAATTCTTGAGAACGCAAAACAACCTCTTCGAGACAGCGTGGTTATGATTATCTACCGTATCAGCGCAAAATAATTTAGATACAGATTAATCAAAGATTACATTCTGTCGAATTAGTTCTCTACTGCAATAGCAAAGGTATTCAGCTTACTCAAATCGCTTTTTTCGGCGGATCAAACAGCGGTGCTCGTATATTACTGGCCATCCATGGAAAATAAGCATGTTCCGAAGGCGGTTATCCCCTACCTGCATTCCAACAGCAGGAAGCGTTTCTCCAAGAACGAAGTACACTGGGTAAAAACAGCTGACATTGGTTACAACCCCTCTGATCCTGCATCGGGAACGGTGATTTAGGAAATCCCGGACAACTTGTGCCGAATTTCGGAAACAAAAAATATGCTTTTCAACTGTTATGTATCGGATCTATTAATCGTTTATGGGGTGAAATAAGCAAACATGAAAATCAAACGAACCATACGCCACCAACAAAAAGACCAGAACGGCAGAACATTATTCGCACTGGATGTACACCTCTATGAGGAACAGATGACATGGTTTGAAGGTACGTTCATGTATGCTTTTGAAGAGATCGATGAGCAAGTTGTAAAATCGGATGACCACCTCTCTTTCCTGCATACCAGGGTTGTGGTTCATTTGCCACTCGATCCGATCCGCGAAGCCGAAGTAACCAAGGAAGTGCTGCATAAGATTGATACGTGTTTAAAGAAAGATCAGCACGCAGACATCACCCGATTGCTCGAAGAACTAAGCGAATTGATCATGGCAGTTGAAAACATTGCATGGATCTATACGCCAGATTTTGCGCTGGACGAAAACGAAAATTACGACGATTCGTTCATTATCAAGGAGCTTGAAAAAGGAGAACATCCCATTCTCCAGTCATTTTCTCCTCTGGGATTGTATACCGAATATTTATTGAATAAAACAGACAACCATGCAACTATTATCAGTGATGAGTCGCATCAATGGTTGTTCAATTGTCTCCGCTTTTTGTTTCAGTTTGTGCCCAGCCAGTTCCCATCGGAACGGATCGGTATGGAGCAGGTAATTGCTGAGGTAGAAGAGGAAATCAGAGACTACGTACTGGATCTTTCCTCACTTCCGGGGTATTTCATGGCGATACGCCACTGCGAAAAAGGGAAAGAGGAAGTATTTTATGCATTTTGCACCATGAACGACGAAACACTATGCTATTTTACAGGGATCGAAGAGCAGGATGAGTGAGGAATGTTAATTCTACCGAATCACTGTCACGTGCACACAATCATTTTCAGGACAAAGAAGGATCTTTCCCTCTTCACGCATTTCCAAAAGTATCTTTTTTAATGCATCCATGCCCTTTTTGCAACTTGCTTTTGATCGTACCTCCGAAATATCGAAAGAGACTCCAAACGAATGGGTTGACTTATCTTTGGTTGCACCCGGATCACGCTTGGCAAGGTCTTTTTGCTGATCCTGCGTTCGTGTGATGGAGGATACTACGAAATAATCTGTCTTGTTTTCTGTTTCTTTTAAACTTGATCGAAACCTCTGTCCAAGTTCAAGTAAGCGTTTATTCGCGGTTGGCGTTAAATGTCTTGAACTATGCGTTAGATATGGTATCCAGTACCCATCATTTTCTCTGACCTCCACAAGTTTCTTTCTGCGCAGAAATTTATTCAGTATACCTGCCGTTTTGATGTATCCATTGCCTGTTGCACGAATAGCCATAGGGCGGTGTTTGGTTCTATAATCATCTCTGGGCAGCGAACTACGCTCACAATTACAATGATGATTTTTAAATAACCTAAACGGCATGTGCTGTGCCACATTATTTACCCTTTTTCTAATCCTGTGACGATAAGGGTATAAAATTAAAACTGACAAAAAGAAAACAGAAAGCAGCGAAATAAAAACCGGCTTTTTCCTCGGACTTTTTCTCAGGAAACGGTATAATAGAACTACTGTTAAAAACATATTGGTTAAAACCAGTATAACCAGCACAAAATCAAGTTTAGTCATTCTTCTTAAGTTAGATTTTTTGAAATTAACGATGTCATCTTCTCTATACCTTAACAAACTTATTTAGGCTCTGTCAAAGTCTTCAGAATCTAAGTACCCATTATACCTCCCGACCTCAATTCAAACTTCTCAGCACCATAATGATCACTTAACATGTAGTCAAAAAGAACCCCTGGCACATCACTTTCATGGAATTTTCTGTCCTTGTACATGAAATATTCTTCATCCAATTGCTTAATACACTTCCGTAAAGCACTGGTCATTTTATAGGTGACGGATTTATCAGATAGCGCACGGTAGGTTAAAATACTGTAACTCGTATCCACATCCCACGATTCCATCAGGGTACAATTAACGTCAACCTGATGCTTTTTAGCCAATTCTTTAAACACATTGAAATACTTCGTGAATTCTTCGATATCAAAGCAATCATGGTCAAAAAAGAGAACCAACATTCCGGCATCGTTAAAAAAATGATCATACTCGTCAATATCTGACGAGTCCTCATAGATGACCGTCCATTCCTCGAGGAGATGTTCGAGGTTTTGCCGTTGTCCCCCCATTTTAAATGAATTGTTAATGATCGCCATAGGTGTAAATTATTAATGTCATCCTAAGTTATTGAGATAATTGTTATATCCTGAGTTTTCCTTCTCCTCTTCCATGATAGCTATAAGATCCGCCTTAGAGACCATGGTATATTTTTCCAGATGCTTTGCGAACCTATAAACAAAATTCTCTGCCACTTCCTCCATTTCCTCAACCATTTTAATCGAAAACGAGGTATTCGATACAATTCGGACAATTTCAAAGGACTCCGAATTCTTGTAATCTGAAAGCTGCGAACAGAAATTATCCCATAAATCATCCCATTCAGTTGAAGAACGAAGCACAAGGTCGTTCATATCAGCTACGGATTCAGCAACGTTAGAATAATCCTCATCTGTAAGGTAAGGAAAAAGCGGGCCTATCACATTTCTCAGCTCATTTGCATCCACTGTCTCTTTACCCACTTCAGTAATAGCCATAGCAAGGAACTTTGCCGGCCAAACCTGAGCCGAATCATTTTTTGAATAAGCGGGAGAATTGTCTGATCCCCCTCCAAATAAGCTACTAAAAAATCCCATAATTTATAGTTTTGATCTAAGGTAGTTTTTTCAATGGAATTTAATAGATTTAGAACTTAGTTAATCCCATGCCCCACCTCGAACCCACATACCTCCGCTACATTTACGATGGACTTGTAAAAGGAAGCATCCATCCCGAAAATGCTGCTGAACTACCTGATGGCTTGATTGGACTTTACGAAGAGGCGTTCGATGAACGCACTTCGGTTGTGGAACGCCAAAAACTATTACATCGTTTTGCTATTTGGGCCTTATTGAAGAAAGAAGTAAGTGCGGCTTTTGTTGCTGAAGTATTGGACGAACCTGAAGACGAGACACAACAATTCATCTCCACATTTAGCGCTTGGTTCAACAGCCCGGAAAGTGGGAAATACCAATTGTATCATGAGCGCTTGAAAGTGTATTTGTTGCAAAAATCTACAAAAAAAGAGATTGAAATCCTGAACCAAAGTATCATTTCGCTTTTAAATAAGAGCCTTCAAAATGAGCAGAATGATGAGATAGAGATGTACGCATTGCAGTTTTTAAGTGATCACTTACTTGTATCCGCTACGATAAGCAATGAGGAAGCCAATGTCGGTGTTGTAAAATTGGCGTTGAACGAAGATTTTCTGGACAGACAATTATACTTGAGCATGGGATACTCCTGGGGCAAGTCCTGCATCAGGAATGCCATTAGTTTTCTGACCTATAAAAATGAATTTCAACTAAATAATGAAGGAAACCTTCTGGTTGATTTAGGATTAATTCTGGTTGATCAATTTTATCAGGAACAAAATGACGGGCCTAACATTGTTCGTCTCATCTCTATGGGTAATCTGGAAATTGCCTTGCAAAGGATCGATGCGTTCGGAGGAGAATCAGAACAAGATCAGCAGAGACAATTTGTGTTATTCGTACTCTGTCTTATCGAAATGCTATATCCCGCCGAGACGAAGGTAAATTCAGAGGATGTCAAACAATTATGTGCGAAACTGAATAACCAGGTAACCATCGAATGGCATAACGAACAACTCATTCCCCATGCGCTAATCTTTGAAATTGCATGCAAACTTGAACAAATGGGTATCGATCAATCGAATCTCACAGGCAAGATCCGTAAGTGGGATTTTAACTGGATCAGCACGTATCCGCAATTCAACAGTAATTCATTTTCCGTGCTAATGGGAATCCTGACAAATGAGAAGGACCCTGTAAATAAAAACTCAGGATTATCCATGTTTTCGATCCGCTTATGTGAACTGGATCAATTCAAGGAATCCTTTTTCGTGCAGGAAATGATCTCGGAAGATGTTGAAGATATTGAACTGCCATTTTGAAAGGAACTATGATTAAGGAAACAACGTGTAAAGAACTAATCAAGATACTTGCTCTAAAAAAAGAGTTTAAGAAGGCCGAAATCTTTCTGCCTCTTATCAAGAGCGAAAATACGTTCCGGGAGTCAATGAGGTCGATTCTCGATGAATTATTGAAAGTTCATTACTATGATGACGCATTTGCACTCATCAATAAAAACCTCAGCGGGAATGAACTGGCATACCATCTATTACTTATCCTGAATAATCAGGCGAAAAACAGTTTCCAGTTGAACGTTGAACTTTTAAGCTTGGCACAGGACATCCTGAAGTATTTTGACAACGACAGGAAAACCCTTAAAACACACGCCTTACTTGCTGAAGTTTTATACCGGAATGGTGAACCGATCCTTGCTGAACGGCAAACGGATATGGCTTTGAATTTATGGGAAAAAGAATCGGGTGAGATTTCAGAACTGGGCCCCATAATTACAAGCATGAAAGCACAGGATCAAACTGACAAAGCAAAAGTGTTCATTCGGGAACTGGGTGAAACCATTGAGGAAAATGTAACTGACGATTTAGCCAGGGAAAACTGTATTTTTGAATTGAACCAGCTGGTTGCCTTACTGAAGGATAATTCTCTATTTGAAGACGACGGAGATCCATGGCTTGAGGAATGGGAATTACAAAAGCATATTTTCCATCTAGAGGAGGTTAAATCTGCATGCTACAGTTTCATCTCCAAACCG
>CAIYQV010000352.1 GCA_903928365.1 uncultured Flavobacteriia bacterium | reverse complement strand
TTTCGATGCAGCACATATCGAATGGGGTTTGTTGTCTGTATTCCTGGCGAGTATAGGTTATTGGAATAGCTTGGTATTTTACAACTCGTTTTTACCTGAAATTGCTGAACCGGAAGATCACGACCGGATCTCTGCCAGAGGTTTTACGATGGGTTATCTTGGTTCCATGTTGTTGCTTATTACGTGTTTGTTGTTGATGATGGTTCCTCAACTAACGATGGGTTATTTTGACGACCCGCTTACAACAGACAAAGTGGAGGGTTTACCTGCGAAGTACTGTTTTGTTTTGGTAGGAATCTGGTGGGTTGGCTTTAGCCAGTTGACCTATCGCGTGATCCCGAACAATGTTTACGGAAAGAAGCCCGAACCCGGTTATTTATGGAGAGGTTTTCGGGAGTTGAAACTGGTGTTCCAGGAATTCAAAGAGACTGTACGACTGAAGCGTTACCTGATTGCCTTTTTCTTTTTCAATACAGGTGTCCAGACAGTAATGCTGATGGCTACCATCTTTGCCAATAAAGAGATCGACTGGCCTGAAAGTTCAGGATCTACAGGGTTGATCATCGCTATTTTATTGATTCAGATCCTGGGCGCGGTTGGAGCATTTATTATGTCACGTGTGTCTGGATTAATCGGGAATCTGAACACCTTGCTGATCAGTGTGGGAATTTGGGTGGTGATATGTGCAGTGGCATTCTCCGTTACCAAACCCACTGGATTTTACTTATTGGCAGCTTCAGTCGGATTAGTAATGGGGGGCATTCAATCCATTGGACGTAGCACTTATTCCAAATTTCTTCCTGAATCTACTACAGATCACGCAAGCTACTTTTCCTTTTATGATGCTTCCGAAAAGATCGGGATTGTGATTGGAACACTTTTCTTTGGTTTGATGGAATTCTGGACGGGATCTATTCGCTATTCGATTGTAGCGGTTGGATTATTTTTCCTGATTGGATTTATTGCCCTCATGTTCGTTCCAAAGAATGAGCGGACGCTAAACTAAAAAAGGAGCCTCAGCCCCTTCTTAATTCTCTACAATCAATAATATATATCAGTTCTTTTTATAAAACGGAAGTTTTACCACTTTTGCTTTCACGCCTTTTTCGCGGA
Source organism: uncultured Flavobacteriia bacterium (assembly GCA_903928365.1). GTDB lineage: Bacteria > Bacteroidota > Bacteroidia > Flavobacteriales_D > Crocinitomicaceae > M0103. The sequence continues at coordinate 1,395 of CAIYQV010000352.1, read as the reverse complement.
TCTCAATAAAAATTTCAGAATCTAATGCAGCGTGATCTGTTGTGACGTAGCCTAATCCAATTCCAACTTTCATGGAAGGAGACATGGTTCCTGAAGTAACTTTTCCGATGACCTTACCCTGTGCATCCTGAATTGGATAATCGTGACGGGGAATTCCGCGGTCCACCATCTCGAAAGCAACCAACTTACGTTTTACACCTTCCTCTTTTTGTTTTTTCAGAAATTCGGAATCGGTAAAGTCTTTCGTGAATTTGGTGATCCATCCCAAGCCAGCCTCTAGTGGGGAAGTGGTGTCATCAATATCATTTCCATACAGACAGAAGCCCATTTCCAAACGCAATGTGTCACGTGCTGCCAAACCGATAGGTTTAATTCCAAATGATGCACCCGCTTCAAATACCTTATCCCAAACCTGGTTGATGTCTTTGTTTTTTACATAAATCTCAAATCCACCTGAACCGGTATAACCTGTCGCGGAGATCATCACATTTTCTACTCCTGCAAACTTGCCATGCGAAAAGGTGTAATAAACCATTTCAGACAAATTAACATCTGTCAACGATTGCATCGCCTCTGCTGCCTTTGGTCCCTGAATAGCAAGCAAGGAATAATCATCGGATAGATTCTCCATTTCAACTCCAAGGTCATTCATGCCGGCGATCCAGTTCCAGTCTTTTTCAATATTGGAGGCATTGACTACGATAAAGTATTCATTTTCATTCACTCGGTAAATGATCAAGTCGTCTACGATGCCTCCTTTTCCATTCGGCATGCAGGAATACTGTGCCTTACCATCAAAAAGTACGGATGCGTCGTTCGAGGAAAATTTCTGGATCAGCGCCAATGCATTTGGTCCGCGAAGAACGAATTCTCCCATGTGTGAAACATCAAAAACACCCACACCATTGCGAACCGTTTCGTGTTCAATATTTACTCCCTCGTATTGTACAGGCATGTTATATCCTGCAAAAGGAACCATCTTCGCTCCAAGCGCAACGTGTTTTTCAAAAAGTGCAGTGTTTTTCATCGTTTAAAATTTTGTCAAAAGTAGCAGTTTTGTTTTATCCTCTGTTATTGGAATAGTTCAGCCAGTTCTTTTCCTATCAAGCTTCCTATGGCAACGCCCATTCCGCCCATGCGTACACCAACTGCAATTCGTTCATCAAGTTTTTCGACAATAGGAGCTTTAACAGGTCCTACACCCATGATTCCAGCCCATTGGTAGGCGATATCGTAACTTTTCCCGGGAAGAATGACTTCATTCAGTAAATTTTTCAGAGCACTTATGATCTGTTCGGTAGTATGCATTTCTGTGGTAGTTTCCCCTTCAAAATCAAGGTTTCGTCCACCGCCGAGTAATATTCTGTCTTCAAAATTTCGGAAGTAATAATATCC
>CAIYQV010000351.1 GCA_903928365.1 uncultured Flavobacteriia bacterium | reverse complement strand
TTGAGCGGGAGACGAGATTCGAACTCGCGACCCTCAGCTTGGAAGGCTGACGCTCTACCAACTGAGCTACTCCCGCTTAAATAATTTTTAGTGGGGAGAGAAGGATTCGAACCTTCGAAGGTATAAACCAACAGATTTACAGTCTGTCCTCGTTGGCCGCTTGAGTATCTCCCCAACACTATGAGCCGATGGAGGGATTCGAACCCCCGACCAGCTGATTACAAATCAGCTGCTCTGGCCAACTGAGCTACATCGGCGTTGGTAATTTTTTTCAATAATTGAAAGAACTTGTTTTGTGTTTCCCTTATTTTGGGACTGCAAATTTATGAAAGAAATCTATTCCCGCAAGAACTTTCAAAAAAAATATACAAAAAAATAAGGGAGATCAATTGACCTCCCTTCCATTTATCATTTTTTCTTTAATCTACATCACTTTCTCTTTATGCTTAGCAACTTGTTTTCGAAGTGCTTCAACAGCTTGATCTGTAGCCTCCTCGAATGATTTACACTGCTTTTTGGCAAAAAGCTCCTTTCCAGGAATATGAATCTTTACCTCCGTGATTTTATTGTCATGCGCATGTTCCTTATCCAATCTAAGAAAAACTTCAACGTTTATGATATTGTCATAGAATAATTCAAGCTTATTTACCCTTTCTTTGATAAAATCGATCAGTTTCTGATCTGCAGTAAAATGTACAGCGTTCACATTAATCTTCATAATCCTGTCTATTAATGGCCTCTCGGATGAGCCTGTGAATAAATTGCATTTAATTGAGCGAATGAATTGTGCGTGTAAACTTGTGTCGCTGAAAGATTGGCATGACCTAAAAGATCTTTTAACGTCTCCAACCCGGCTCCATTATTTAACATATGAGTTGCAAATGTATGGCGCAACACATGCGGACTGCACTTATCCAAACTCGTTACCGAACTAAGGTAATTATTTATCTTTCTATAAACAAACTTTGGATAAAGTTTATTTCCATTATTCAATACAAATACGTTTTCATCGCATGGACGGATTTCATGACGCAAACTTAAGTAGGAGCAGTACAAGGAATATAAGGACTTTGAAATGGGAATCAGTCGTTCTTTATTGCGCTTACCTAACACTCTAATGGACTGACCGGACACATCGGTCCATTTCAAATTGATCAGTTCTGAGAGCCGCATTCCTGTCTGGTAAAAAAACTCAATCATCAGATGATCTCGGACCCCATCGAAGTCATCGCTAAAATAAGACTCAGCCGTAGACGAACTCAACTCACTCTCTTTGGCAAATTGAGGTAATTTCTTTGCTGTTTTCGGACCATTAATCTTAGCAAGTGGATTATCGGTTATAAAACCGTTCTTTTTCATCCATTTAAAGAAACTTCTCAGAGTGGACAATTTTCGATTAACTGACCTCGTGTTGATCTTTTGATCAATCAATTCGACGATCCATGAACGAATCAACGAACTCCGCACCGACTTTAGCTCTTCAAAAGTTGAAAAAGATGCAAAATCAAAAAATTGAATCAAATCCTTTTCGTAAGCACTAAGAGTATGGACTGAAAATCGTTTTTCAACTTTCAGGTAGCCGACAAAATCCTGTATCAACAAAAAAGGAGCCATAGGCTCCTTAACGTAAAACTTTATAAAATGTTTCTTAAAGTTCTGTTGAACGCAACTTTTGAACGTAAGCTGCTTTGATCTTTTCCTGACGACGCGTCACAGAAGGTTTCTCGAATTCTTTTCTACCACGAAGCTCCTTCATTACGTTGGTTTTATCGTACTTCTTCTTGTACTTTTTCAACGCTCTTTCGATATTTTCTCCTTCTTTTACCGGAATGATCAACATATTATGAAATATTAAATTTTAATTCAAATGGGCAGCAAATATACGCTTATATTTCTTTTGAACAAGTTTTATTTCAAAATTTCTCGAGAAATAACCAACTTCTGTATTTCAGAGGTTCCCTCTCCAATAGTCATCAGACGCGCATCTCTCAAAAATTTCTCTGCAGGATATTCTTTCGTGTATCCATAACCACCCATGATCTGCATGGCTTCGTTTCCACATTTAACCGCAACTTCACTGGAATAATACTTTGCGTAAGCTCCTTCCCGAGTAACAGATAATTTATTGTTTTTTCGGTATGCTGCTTGAAAAGTCAATAATTCAGCCGCTTCTACTTCTGTGGCCATATCAGCCAATTTGAATCCGATTGCCTGAAAATGTGCGATTGGTTGACCAAATTGCTCTCTCTCTTTTGCATACTTAACCGCTGCTTCATAAGCACCACGAGCAACACCGCAACTCAAGGCAGCAATCGAAATGCGTCCGCCGTCCAAAATCTGCATTGCTTGCTTGAAACCTTGTCCTACCTGACCAATGACCTGACTTTCATGTACACGCACATTGTCAAAGATCAATTCCGCTGTTTCACTGGCACGAACACCAAATTTATCCTTGATCTTCACCGCAGAGAATCCTGGCGTTCCTTTTTCGATAATGAATGCGGTAATCCCATTACTATCAAGTAGGTCACCTGTACGAACCAACACAACAGCAACATCACCGGATAAGCCATGAGTGATCCAATTCTTAGCACCATTGATTACCCAATGGTCGCCCTCTTTCACAGCTGTTGTTTTCATCCGCATTGCGTCAGAACCCGTATTTGGCTCCGTCAATCCCCAAGCACCAATCCACTCACCGGAAGCAAGTTTCGGTAAATACTTTTTCTTTTGCTCTTCCGTTCCGTGGTAATAAATATGACCGGTACAAAGAGAATTGTGCGCAGCTACACTCAATCCAATCCCTCCACATACGCGTCCAAGTTCCATAAGAGCCGTTGCATACTCGAAATAACTA
>CAIYQV010000350.1 GCA_903928365.1 uncultured Flavobacteriia bacterium | reverse complement strand
GAAAAGCTCACTTCAGACACTTATAAAAAACTGAAGGAAATACAGATAAATGGGTTTTCTGTAGAAGATGACATACAAATGGGTCAGCAACTCTATGATGAAATCCAGTCTTCACCAGAATATGAAGTTTTGTCCGAATCAGAATATAGTTCATTGTATGCATATGTGGAGAAAATCAAAAATACGATTCTCAAAAACGGGCACTTGAAATATAAAGATGTATTCGAATGGAAAATTACCATCTTGAAAGATGATAAAACGGTCAACGCTTTTTGCGCTCCGGGTGGCTTTATTTTCATTTATACCGGCATTTTAAAATACCTGGACAATGAGGCACAACTTGCTGGTGTACTGGCACATGAAATGGGCCATGCAGAAAGAAGACACGGAACCAGACAACTTACGAAAAGCATGGGGATCCAAATAGTACTTGATTACCTGATGGACGGAGAAAGAAGTCAGTATTTTAAACAGGTGATCAATGGACTTATTGGTTTGAGGTATTCCAGATCCTACGAACGTGAGGCCGATGAATGTTCAGTGAAATTCCTTTGTAATACGAGCTACAAAGCAGATGGGGCAGCCGGTTTTTTTGAGAAAATCATAACCGAACAGGGAGAACGCTCCGTTGAACTTCTGAGTACCCATCCTGACCCAGAGGAACGCATCGAAAAATTTCATTCTTTTAAAAAGCAGTGCAATTGTAAAGGCGCCAATACCTACTCCGACAATTACGAGATCATGAAAGACCAACTTTAAGCGATAAAAGGATAACTTATAATCCCTTTCTTTTGCGATCACGTCGCTCAATCATCCGATTCAACACTTCAAGTAGTTCGCGCTGATCCATAAGTTTAGAAAGAATTTGATCTTGAGGGAACTCTTCCTCTAGATCTGATACTTTTTTCGCTGGATTTTTTCGTTGTTCCATCAGAGATGCAATAGCAGCCTTCGTTCGTTCCTTTGTTTCATCCAGAAAGTGTGTATCCTCCAATGGTGTTAATTCATGAATGAGCCTGCGCAGGTCATATTTCCTGTCAAAATTAGCACGAGTCATGGGAAGTGACTTATCTTCTGCTTCCAATTGCCCTTTTAGAAACGAGAGCTGTTCTCTTAATACCACCTCATTAGCTCTGTGTTCAGCTGCTTCATTATAAAGTTGATCATGAACAAATTTATTTTTTAAAATCACTATTTCAGACAACTTCAATTTCAATACTGCAATATCCCTGAAAATCGCATCTGCCTCTTTGGTTTCTACCGAACTTAAGTGATCCTGATTGATTTCGTTCGGAAGCTTTTTCTTTTTCATACAATTCAATTGATTGTAGCTTAACGCAATAATCTATTAATAATAGCAAATCCTATCAACTTGTTTTTCTCTTTCTTCAAAATTTGTTAGATTCAACAAAAAAACAAATATGGAAGACAGAGATATTGAAAAAAGTTACTCAAAAGAGGAATTCGTAAGCAAATTAAGACGATTGGCAGACAGCATTGAAAAAGGAGAGAATTTCCGTATTTCCGTGGCTGGTGAAGCACTATATGTTCCGGACAGAGCAACCTTTACAATAGAACACGAAAGAGGTGATGGCGCACAAGAAATAGAGTTCCAGATCAAATGGAAAGATCAATAAGTGGAAGTTGCTGATCTATCTTGATTTTGACGGGACGGTAGTTGAACACGCCTATCCTGTTTTAGGGAGTGACAATCCAGGAGCCACCGATGTTATTAGAGCCTTGCAGGATGCAGGTCATGAAATTGTGCTGAATACTATGCGGGCTGACTTCAATGACGGCACCCTGGAAGATGCCCTATCCTATCTCAATGCAGAGGAAAATGGTTTACTTGAAATCATTCACTACGAGTTAAAAAAGATAACGCCTGCCGCTTACCCTGTCACAAAACCTGATTTCAACAAGTTTCTATTTCTGGACGATACTTCCAAAGGCACTCCACTGCGGCCAAACCTCTTCCTGCCGCAGGGCTTGATGGTGGACTGGAGGATTGTGAAAAGGGACCTAAAACTGTGGGGACTCATTCAAACATAAAGTTTCCCTGATTCTGTTATGTTTTTCTATGCCGCGCGTTTCTTTGGCATGGAAAAAATTAAAACCCCCGATGAAATCAGACTTGAAATACGCAATGATTATGGCAACAGGTCTAAGGCCTACCTTCTTGCAATCATTGCTTTGATTCATCTGATAAGAGGACTTATGTCCGAAACCTTTATTTTTCTTGTTACGCTGGCAGGTATGCTCATCATTCCATTCATTTTTTGGCTGGTGAATGATAACTTATTCATTTTTCATCTAACGATACTTTTATGCCTTCCCGCACATTTTTATCTTTATAAAACTGATCTGCGCGAACTGGTAGAGGATGATGAGCGAATTCGATTAAGAAATGAAATGAAAACCGGGGTGACTGAATTGTTCGTAATGCTCAAAGAAAGAAAATCCAAAGCGGTTTAGGAACCCATGCAAATTACTGTAAGCTTTTACGGCGAAGGTATTCGATACTGGATTTGTGATCTGGATAATTCCTTGTACAAACTTATTGTGGAGGCCAGCCGTAATTTAAACGCCAGCCTGGATACACTCTTATTCGATCTCGATTTTTTAAAAAAGATCGGACTGAACAGCTGGGAGCAACTAGGAACGCAAAAAGCAATGAAATCCTTTATAATTGATCCAAAAAACAGACTTGAAATTCGAAAGGAAAAAAAAATAATCCTTCGAGTCCCAAGTGTCGAACTATTTCCCGGAAACACCTTATTCCCACTCTATCAAACAGAGCTCATTTCTTTAACGAACACACCCGTAAACGAAAACAAACACAGGTTGATCCTGTATCAAAACGAAACGGGACTATTCTTCAAATTTAAATTTGAAAGTTCTCTTTTTCGGGTGGATGACCTTCGGTTCAACCTATGCGCACCCCTGCCATTCATGAATTCACACACTATTTTGGGGATTTCTTATCCGGAAACGAAAATTAACTCTTTGGGAGAAGACACTGTTACAAGATCGTCCCGGGTTTATGATGAATAAACTTCTTTAAAACTATGAGTTACTTTTTCTATGTCTGGATGATACTTCCAACTAAAGGAAGGCCAAAAACAGAACGCTCTTTAATAAGATTCGACTTAAACCAAACAATCTATCTGGCAGGAACCGCTTCTATTTCATAGGGTGAAAACTCCTGAAAATCTCCCTTTCGATTTCGTGCGCGGAAATGCACATAATAGTTGTAGGCATTTCCTCCGACAACATATTCAGTGATTACTACAATACTTGAGTCTGCCTTAACTCGTACCGCTTGTCCAGGTTTAAAATCCATTCCGTCTGCCACACGATCTCTTAGTTTAGCATTATAGACCAAGGAGCGCATCGGCCACATGTAAGTGACATTTCGCTGCAAGGAATCACGTGATTTTTTCAACTGGCGATTTGATTGCGACAATTCGTTTAACGATGAATTAAGCAGTTCTATTTTCTCCTGGAGCTCTTCAGCTTGCTTCTTTCTCAGTCGATTGCTTTCATCAATATTTCGAAACAAAAGGAAGATAATTCCACCAAGTACAATCACAATGAAACTGACGGATAAAATCCATTTGCGTTTAACCTCTTTGATCTTATCTACAAGACTCATGCATTTATTTTTAACGAACTTAAGGAAAATAATTCTTAAAGATTGGAAGAATCAGTGAAAATTCATTCTTTGACTATGCTTCTCCGGACTCTTCAAATACTCAGTTCATTAACTATTTTCTTCATATCGGGAACGGCTTGCACCGCTGTTAATTTTATCAATTCAAAACCTTTCAAAAGGGATTTCCCCGTGTATTCCGGATCAACAAGAACCTTTCTGCAATCCTCGCTCGCATGATTTATTAGCGTATTCGCGGGAAAAACTTCAAGTGATGTCCCTATTACGACCATGAGATCCGCGGTTTTGATATGTTCTCCCGCCGCTTTGAACAAAGATGCATTCAAGTCCTCACCAAACCAGATCACATTAGGGCGGAGTTGACTACCCCGTTCACATTTATCTCCCAGTTTTAAATCTCCCAAACAAGGATAAACAAGCGCAGGATTGTCAGTTGAACGTGATTCCATTAAATTACCATGCAAATGAATCAATTGCACACTTCCAGCCCTTTCGTGAAGATCATCTACATTCTGAGTGATTACCACAATCTGATGTTCTGTCTGTAAAGAAGCGATGAACAAATGAGCTTCATTTGGATTTGCTGCTAAAGCACTTTTTCTAAGCCGGTTATGGAATTCCAGCATTTGCTCCTTGTTCGTGCGCCAAGAAGCTTTCGATGCTACCAGTTCAGGATCAAAATTTTCCCAGAGCCCTACCCTGTCTCGATACGTTGGAATGCCACTTTCCTGTGAAATCCCTGAACCGGTAAAGAAGACGATTTTCATAGGTTATAAAATTAAAAATCATTCCGCCTTGAAACCCATTGAACGTTTGGCAGGTGTCAATAACTCTGATTCACACATTTCAATAAGCTCAGGCACATTCACTTTTCTTAAAAACAGTAACTCATTCATCTTTGCTTTACGCGCAATGTTTTCGATCTGTCCACCACTAAAATTAAATCTTTCAGACAAATCATCCAGTACAGCCTCTTCCATCCAGGAAAAGTGACTTCTCCAGATCTTAAATCTCACCTCTGTGTCGGGTTGCGTAAATTCCACTTTGTATAGAAACCTTCTCTCGAAGGCATTGTCAAGATTGGGAATTAGATTGGTCGTAGCAATAAGAATACCTTCGAAATTTTCCATCTCCTCAAGAAGAATATTCTGCATTGCATTGTTCATTTGATCGACACTGCTTGTCACATGAATACGTCTTGAAAGTAAGGCATCTGCCTCATTCAACAGTAAAATGGGGGTTACGTCATTGCCTTTGGCATAATCAGCATAACGGTCAAACACTGCCTTCAGCCGTTTTTCAGATTCCCCAACAAACTTATCCTTGATCTGAGAAAAATCAACTTTCATGATTGGCCTACCTGAACTTTTAGCTATCTGCAGTACCGACTCCGTCTTTCCTGTTCCGGGAGAACCGTGAAGGAGAATACACACCCCATGACGCATTCCATTTTCCTTTAATCCATTAACTATCAAAGGATATCTTTCGGCTGAAAGCAAGGTGCCAAGTATTTCAACAGCTTCCTTCTCTTTTTTGTTATAGAAAAGCGGTCGAGCCATGATTTGTTCGGGAAGTAAGGCTCCTTCCATGGATTTGGAAGCGGTTAAATTCGTCATCAACACCTCGTACTTATCCCCAAGAATCTCCCGCAAAGCCTCATCCCGAACAACAAATTTATCTTTGCTTTTGAGATCCTTTCCAGGATATTCCACTACCCCTTTTCTAAAAACATCCGCGTTCTCTTCCATGAATTTCTTCTTGATCTCAAATCTCAAAGAGTAATCTCTGTACAGACAACGAATACCGTATTCAACCGATCCATGATCATCCATTTTAACCTGACGAAGAAATCCATAGATGAACATTGGCCATTCCTTCATATGGATCTTTTTACGCTGAAGGAAACTAAATAACGTGCATTCAGTTTGTTCTTCATAGATTTTGTCAAACTCCTCGTAGAATTCACCCACGGAGATCATATCATCAAATCTATAGGAATAAATATCCTCCAAGCGATCCAGTATTTCGAACAGATCGATTTTCACACCGGTTTTTTGAACTAAAGGTTTTTGATTCTTTTCCAGTTTCAACATTAGATCAATTGAGACCTTACAATTATCGAATTTCGCGTTTCCTCTGGAAATGATAAGTTTGTTCTTTTGAAGTTTATCCAGTTGGGCAACTACCTTAGGCATGTCATAGGGCGATCCAGAGATGAAATTGGCCACATCAGACGGTGAAACATTGTTTTTGGTAAGTGATAAATAATACAAGGCGCAAAATACAACCGCTTCGCGCTTTGTCACTCCAAAAAACGACACGATCGGGTTCAACTCTTTCAGCTTAACCATTGAATTGAATCCTCTGGAATTATTTTCCTCTTTTTCCAGAATATTGATAACTGCTTTGATATGAGAAACGATTTTTGACATGTGTTCGATTTACGAAAAGGGAAACGGACTAATTCAATTTGCATAACAGATTCATTCATATTTTTTTTTATTTCCTTTCAACTGGTTATATCCTTTTTGATCCGGCGTTTGAGATAAAAAAAACACCGCTATGATCATCTACATTGTAAGTTTACTCATGCTTGGGTTCGCACTCTATCAGGGTATCGATGGCTACAAAACAAATCCGGCTATTCTCAAAGTGGCCTATCTGTCAAGGCCCAAAGACTATTTTTACGCCCTTCTGCTCATTCTGGCAGTAATTGTACTTTTCATTGTTTTTTCGTCACTTGGATTAAACAGGATACTTTATATTTCCATTCCGCAACTGATCG
>CAIYQV010000349.1 GCA_903928365.1 uncultured Flavobacteriia bacterium | reverse complement strand
GCTCCGGTGGCATTCATCACGAACGGTGCTAACTGGGATCCTGCAACACGCACGCTGAATGTTTCTGTGAGTGCGGATTTTCAGTCTGCAGCTACCAACTCGTATAAACTGGCGTGTGTACTGACAGAAGATGGTGTGACGGGAACGGGTTCTGGTTACAATCAGTCCAATTCTTATGCAGGCGGAAGTAATGGGATAATGGGTGGTTTTGAATCGCTTCCAAATCCTGTTCCTGCTGCTCAAATGGTATACAACCATGTAGCACGTGCCATCTCACCAGGATTTGATGGTGAGCCAAACAGTTTCCCAACAGTGGTAAACAATGGCGAAACCCATACGGTAACTTTTAGCTTTACGCTTCCTTCAACTTGGGATGAAACAAACATGCATATCGTTGGTATGCTCATTTCTCCTAACGGTAGAATTGATAATGCGGGCAGAACTACGATCGATGAAGCTGTTACGAATGGTTTTGTATCAGGACCTGCAGCATCAGTAGCAGAGATCTTGTCACAACCAGATGCTGAGATGCAGGTATATCCAAATCCGGCTTCTTCAAGTGCAACAGTTACACTTAACCTGAAGAATGATGCATCAGTTGTATTAAAACTGATTGACATTGCCGGTAAAGAGATCGCAGTTCGCAATTATGGGATGATTTCCGGAATCTTGGATATGACCTTGAACACTTCGCAATTAGAGGCAGGTGTTTATGTTGTACAAGCTGAAATTGACGGAAAAGTGATCACAAAACGATTGATCAAAGAATAATTCGTTATTACACCTATTGAAAATGGTCGAAAGGTAACTTTCGGCCATTTTTTCTTGCGTACCTTTGCGCCATGAAATGGATCGGAAACCGAGTAAGCTTTGTTGATGAGAAAAACCGCGCCACTGTGGTTATTTATCCAGAGAAAAAGACGTGGGTAACAGGTCTGATGGGAGCCTGGGTATCCATGTGGATGGTCATAGGTGCAACAATGACCTGGGCTTTATTCACATTGAAACTCTCTGAAAAAGAGCATGTCATTTTATGGGTGTTTCTGGCGTTTTGGGTATATTATGCTTTTAAAGTAACACGTTCCCTTTTCTGGATCCTTTGGGGCAAAGAATTGATCAAATTTGATGAGGTTGCGCTGCATTACAAACGTTCGATCAAACACTACGGGAAGTCAGTTCCATACTATTTTGAAAACATCAAAAAATTCAGTTTGCAGCAGCCTAAGGCAGGTTCATTTCAGGCAGTTTGGGAAGCATCACCCTGGGTCGGTGGTGGTGAGCGCATCGAATTCGAATATAAAGGAAAGCTTGTTCGATTTGGAAGAAAGCTGGAAGAAAAAGATGCGAAATTATTATTTGATCTGATCACCAAGAAAGTGGAGGAACGCATTCGTTCCGCTCGGTCAAAGTCCTAGATCCTTTAATCGGAATTCGATCATTTTTTTAATCAGATCTTTAGGCAAAGAATGTTTGTAGGGGAATTGTACAGCCCCTTTGCTGAAGGTGAACGGTTTTAGTTCTTCTTTGAATGCCTCTATTGGTTTCGAAGTTGGATAGAATCCAAGATGTTCTTTGTGCGCAGCAAAGTAAATCACTACTTTTTTCAATTTAAAGGCTGGCATATTGTAACTGATAACCTCTTGACATTCAGGCGGGAGTATTTCTTTCAAAAAGAATTGAAGTTCCCGAAGTTTGCCTTGAATTTCTACTGAAAAGGAATCGATATAATCATCATGTGAAAGAAAAGCCATTCAGGAAAGTTTAAAGGCAACGCTGCTCACACGTATTGTTTCTTTTCCATCTATTTCTTCCTCACGGATGAGACGTTTAGCCATTGTTTCCTGGAAGACTTCCCTTAGATCTTTGATTATCCCTGCGGGAACATGCTGTTCCAGTAACTCTTCCAGTAATTCTGGAGCATCCCACTTTTGAATTTCTAATTGCAATACATCAAAAAGCACTGTTCGGTTTTTTACGCGATCCGGATTCGATTTGAATCGTTCATCCTCGGTTAAGTTTCCAATTTTAAGGATTCCGCAAAGTTTCTGAAAATGTACATCACTCCCAATCGCTAATGTAAGGGAAGCATTGTCCTGTGTAATAAAGATTTCGCCATAAGGTGCAATATTTGGATGCAAACTGCCAATGCGTTTGGGAACATGTCCTGCCATCAGGTAATTGGAGGCTTGATTTATTAAGCTGCAAACAGCTGCGTCATAGAGAGACACCGAAACGGTTCTAACACTATTCGACTTAGACCGTTCCATTAAGGCAACCAGCAACCCTTCCTTTAATTGATGCCCGGCAAGCACATCTATGAGTGCGACCGGCATTTTCACAGGACCACTTTCAGGAGTTCCGTTCATGGACATGAAACCTGTTTCGGCCTGAAGAATTAGATCATACGCGACACGATCACTTTCCAAACCGAAACCACTGATTTTTCCAATGATTAATTTTGGATTGATCGATCGTAATTGGTGGTCAGTTATGCCTAATTTTTCTTCGTCTCCTTTTTTGAAATTGGCTACCAAAACATCAGCGTCTTTTATGAGTTCTAACAACTTCTGATGATCGCTTTCTACTTTCAGATCGAGTTGCACGTATTCTTTTCTGTAATTGACAGAGGAAAAATAAGCTGATACGGGGTTGTCCTGATCTTCATTCGAAAGTTTCCAACTCCTGGTAACATCCGGAACGCGTTTATTTTCCACCTTAATGACCTTCGCTCCGAGTTCAGCAAAGAACGTAGTAACGGAAGGCCCTGCCAGCACCGTAGATAGATCAATAATTTTTAAATCCTGAAATAGACTACTCATATAAAAGGAATTACCCAAAACGCACAGATGTCATGGTAAGTGAACCGGCCATTGCTTGATCATTGAAGAACGACACCGGGTCTTTCTCGTTTTTTAAACCAAGTGTATAGATCAGGGGAAGATAGTGATCCGGAGTTGGAATTGCTTTCGACCATGCCTGATGCAATGTTTGGTAATTGATAAGTGCATTAAAGTCGTTTTCCGAAATTTTCTTTTTGAAAACTTCGTTGATTTCCAATGCCCAGTCGAATCCATAAGACTCATTGATTTTATCCCAAGCCACCATTCCGAGGTTATGAACCATATTTCCTGAACCCAAAATAAGCACTCCTTTTTTACGAAGTGATACAAGTTGCTGTGCAAGCTCAAAGTGGTACTGAGCCGATTGGTAATAATCAATACTTAATTGAAGTACAGGAATATCTGCCTGAGGGTACATATGTCGTAGGATGGTCCATGTTCCGTGATCCATGCCCCAATCGTTGTCGAGTCCAACGGTTGTTTTGGTAATGATTTCAGCTGTTTCTTTGGCCAGTTGAGCATTCCCGGGAGCAGGATATTCCACGGCAAAAAGTGCTGGAGGGAAACCTCCGAAATCATGAATCGTTGTCGGTTTTTCAGAAGCCGTGATGAACGTTCCTCTGGTTAGCCAGTGCGCAGAAACACAGAGTATTGCTTTGGGTTTAGCAATCTCAGTGGCAAGTTTTTTCCAATACTGCGAAAAGGCATTATCTTCAATACCGTTCATGGGGGAACCATGTCCCACAAAAAGTACGGGCATCAAGGTGTCTGTTTCCGGTAAAAGATCGGTAAATGCAGTTAGTGCGCCCGTTGAACTTAAGGCAATGCTACCACTCATTATTCTCAGGAATTGCTTACGTTTCATTACTGCTGCTGCAGCTTCCAGTTGACATAGGATGCGATTCTGCTTTCCTGTGTACCATCAAGCTTCGCCTCCTTGCACATGGCTGGAACGATTTTTTGCCATTTTTCTTTGGAATACCTGGATACTACAGGGAGTTCGTGACATTTACCACAATGTGCGTTGTACAACGAACTTCCTTCTGCGATTTCACCATTTGGAAAAGCAGTCATGGCAACAGGTTCTTCTTTGATTGGTTTCGACTCTGCTTTTGTCGTTTGCGATGCTGTGGCTACCTCTGCCGTTTTTGGATTACATGATGCCAACGCAGAAAGAATTAAAAGAACAAAGAATGTTTTTTTCATGGGTTGAGTTTTTCTAAAGTAACGCTGGTGATTCCGTCACGAACGAAGTTAAGTTTTTTTGCAGCGCGTAAAGTCACATCAACACAATGACTTGAATTTTTACTTAATCGGTCATTCACTCTCAAGATAACAGTCGAATCATTTTTCAGATTAGTGACCTTGATTCGTGTACCAAAGGGTAGTGTTTTGTGAGCTGCAGTCAGGCTGTCTTGTCTGAAGATTTCCCCTGAAGAAGTTTTCTTACCTTCAAATTTGGATGAATAATAACTTGCCTTTCCCTTTTCGAGTGCTGCCAGATATACAAAACCTGACAAAATAAATAGACTAATGACTAAAAATAGGTTTCTCATTCGATCTAATTGAACCGCAAATTACGTAATCAAGGCCTACCGACCAAAAAAATAGGATTTAATGATTTGGATGAATGAAATTGATTTAATGGAATGATTTAATTCTGAGATTTGCGCAACTTTCAACTATGAACAAAAACACGTACATCCTTCAGCAAACAAATCTGGCCGAAAAGTCAGTGATTAATACGCTTAAACTCCTTGAGGAAGGAGCCACGATCCCGTTTATTGCCCGTTATCGTAAGGAAATGACCGGCGGATTGGATGAAGTAGAAATTGCTGCCATTCGCGATTCATCTAAAAAATTCGAAGAACTTATCCAGCGAAAACTGACGATTCTAACCGCAGCTGAAGAGCAAGGAAAGTTGACGGCAGAACTAAGAGAAAAGATCGAAACCTGTTTTGAAGCCATCATTCTGGAGGACCTCTATTTGCCGTTCAAACAAAAACGTCAGACGCGCGGTGACAAAGCACGTAAAGCCGGATTGGAACCATTGGCAAAAATGATTATGTCGCAACGTGGAGGAGATCCTGAGCAGATGGCGGAGCGATTTATAAAAGGAGATATTGATGATGAGGATTCCGCCATTCAAGGTGCACTGGATATTATCGCTGAATGGATCAATGAAAATGGAGCAGCTCGGGGCAGGGTGAGGAATTTGTTCGCCCGAAAGGCAGTCCTGGTGACCAAAATGGTGAAAGGAAAAGAAGAGGAGGGGGCAAAATACCGTGACTACTTTGATGTAAAAGAACCACTTTACAGATGTAGTTCACACCGATTTTTAGCGATGCATCGTGCAGAGAAGGAGGGGATCATTTCCGTAAAAGCCTTGCCTCAAGAGGAGGAGGCATTAGAAGTGCTTGAACGATT
>CAIYQV010000348.1 GCA_903928365.1 uncultured Flavobacteriia bacterium | reverse complement strand
TTCGCAAGAATTTCTGACATTGATCACTTCGTAAATCGCTCTCGTGCGAGCTACCTTCCTTTTGAGATCTGGCTCTGTGGCTAATTCCGTTAGTTCCGATAACTGCTCACCAGATGCCATTTCCAGTGCCTTCAAATTGAGCAACGTTTTCTTATTGGCAATCACATCTCCACCGACTTGCTTACCGAATTTTTCAGGATCAGCAAATAGGTCGAGAATATCATCCTGAATTTGAAATGCAATCCCAATGTGTTCACCAAACGCATATAAATGTTTCCTGTCATTCAAGGAAGCATCCGCCACGATGGCGCCAAGTTCCAATGCACATCCCAGTAAGACGGATGTTTTTAAGCGGATCATTTCGATGTATTCAGGAATCGAAACATCAGATCGTTTTTCAAAGTCCATATCCATCTGTTGACCTTCACAAACTTCTACCGCGGTAGCATTGAAAAGCTTCAGAAGTTCGGCCAAATGGGCGGGATCTTGCTGTGCCAGTAACTGATACGCCTTTACCAGCAATACATCGCCAGAAAGAATGGCAACATTTTGTCCCCATTGTTCATGAACAGTAGGCTTATTTCGACGCAAAGGCGCCTCGTCCATAATATCATCGTGGATTAACGAGAAATTATGAAACACTTCCACAGCGAGCGCAGCATTCAGTGCTTTATCAGGATTTATACCAAATAACGATGCACCCATGAGCGTAAGGACCGGACGAACCCTTTTCCCTCCTAAGGTGAGAAAATAGCGTAAGGGATCATATAAGTTCGCAGGGTGATTGGGAAAAGACAGAGAGGAAAGCTCGCTTTCGATCTGTTTGAGAGATTCCTCGAATTGTTTCATTAGTTCTTAACGAGATTCATCAGATACGTGCCATATCCGCTTTTAACAAGGGGTTCGGCAATTTGTTTGAGTTGTTCCGCAGAAATGAACCCATTGCGATAAGCTATCTCCTCAATGCAGCCGATCTTCAGTCCTTGACGTTCCTCAATCACTTGTACAAATTGTCCCGCCTGCATCAACGAAGTGAATGTCCCTGTATCCAACCAGGCCGTGCCTCGATTCAACACAGCTACCTTTAGTAAACCTCTGCGAAGGTATTCCGCATTTACATCCGTAATTTCATATTCACCACGTGGCGAAGGCTGAAGTTCTTTAGCTATCTCAACTACCGAATTATCATAAAAATACAACCCAGGAATCGCGTAATTCGATTTTGGTTGGGCAGGTTTTTCTTCTACGGAAACCGCATTCATGTGCTCATCAAATTCTACAACACCGTATCGCTCCGGATCACTCACGTGATAAGCATACACCACTCCTCCTGTAGGATCATTGTTTTCCTTCAATAAGTTACCCATCCCGGCGCCATAGAAAATATTATCCCCAAGTATCAATGCCACTTTGTCGTCACCAATAAAAGACTCTCCAATGACAAACGCCTGCGCCAAACCATTCGGAACTTCTTGAACGGCATAGGAAAATTTGCAACCAAGTCTGGATCCGTCTCCCAGTAATTTCTCAAAATTCGGAAGATCATGTGGTGTTGAAATGATCAGAATTTCTTTAATACCGGCGCTCATTAGCGTCGACAACGGATAGTAGATCATCGGTTTGTCATACACAGGCATTAACTGCTTGGAGACTGCCAATGTCAGCGGATGAAGGCGAGTTCCAGAGCCTCCCGCCAAGATTATTCCTTTCATGATTCTTTTTTTATTTCCGCTTCTTCAGTTCCCTGAACGCGCAATTGGAAAAGATCAAAGTCAAGTTCTTCATCATACAATTCGAACAGCGGTTCTTCAAACGATTTATTTGTTAGTCTTCGTTCCAGGGTGAGAAGTAAACAAGGTAATAACACAAGATTAGTAAACAAGGCCACAAAATAAGTGATGGCGGAAAGGTATCCAAGAGCCTGAGTCCCTCCGAAATCAGAGAAAATAAATACAATGAAACCGAAGAACAGAATCACAGAAGTATAGATGATACTTAAACCCGTTTCCTGAATTGAAATAGCAACACAATCTTTCAAATCCCAACGTTTCAATTTTAATTCCTGACGGTAACGAGCCAGGAAGTGAATGGTGTTATCGACCGTGATTCCTAAGGCAATGGAAAAGATTAACAAAGTCGATGGTTTCAAAGGAATTCCAAACCAACCCATAATTCCAGCTGTCACAATCATTGGAATCAAATTGGGGATCATGGAAACGATCACCATTCGGATCGAAGAGAAAAGTAAACTCATCAGCGCCGCAATTGAGATGACGGCAAACAAAATACTTGACAAAAGATTAGTTACCAGATATTGAGTTCCTTCCGCAGCAACCACTGAGGTTCCTGTCAATACCACATCATAATATTCGTTATCGATCGCTGTTCTGAGCTTTTGTTGAAAATCCGCTTTACCGTAGTATTTTTTAATCAGCTCTGAGTCCGTGTCAAATTTGAATTGAAGGTCTTTGTTTTCCCCAGAAATGACAGAAGTTAAGGAATTGTAAATGTTAGGATAGGTATAGATCAATGAATCGATGCAATCCTTTTTTCCTGAACTCACTTTTTTGAACAATCGTTCGATTTCCGGTTTTTCGGGGTTCATGATACTGTCGATACGGTGTTTGACTCCGGCCACCTTACCCGAAACCTGGTAGGATCCCACATCGCGCATTTGAGTTCTCACGCGCAGTATGTAGTTCGTAGTATCCACAAGGTCCTTAATGGAGAACGACGAGTTGTTGTTCGTCACACTGAAATTATCGAGGTATTTACTCAATCTCAGTTTATCTCTTTTGGCTATCAATGTGTAACGAGCCGGATTATTGTCGTAGTAAGCCATGTTCACCACCTTGACAAAATCCACAATCGAAATGGTTTTGGAGAACATGGTATCCGCTGACATCATACTCTGAACCTCTTCGACTTTACTCAATGTGTTCTTTCCGAACAATCGTCCTTTTTCCTTATAGTGGATCATTACCTCGAACGGTACAGCGCCTCCGAAGTTTCTCTCCATGAAATGGATGTCTTGTAAGATCGGATCTTTTTTTGGAAGGTCACCAGTGATATTTCCAGTAACCTTCATCTTAAACATTCCAATTATACTAACTACCGTAATTACCAAGGTGATCACATATACCCAATTTCTCTTGAAGGCGGTAATGTAAACCAGTTTATCCATGAAACCAACCGCCATTTTTCGGTCAAGGTGTTTCAAGTGTCGTTCAGGTGTATTTCGAACAAAAGATGCCAGAATAGGAACTAAACATAAGGAGATCACATAACACAACATGATGTTGATCGTGGAGATCATTCCAAACTCGTAGAACTTCTCTGAACTGGTGAAAAGGAAGGTTATAAAACCTAATGCCGTTGTCACATTGGTAAGGAACATCGCAATTCCTGTCTTACTTACAACACGATTCAATGCTTTCATCTTATTGCCGTGTTGGGCAAGCTCCTGATGGTATTTATTGTAGAGGTAAATGCAATTAGGTATTCCGATTACGATCATCAAAGGCGGAATCAATGCCATCATGATGGAGATACTGTAACCTAAAAGTGCAATGGTACCCATCGCTTGAATCACCGATACACCGACCACGGTCATACAGATCAGTACCGCCCTAAAGGAACGGAAGAAAAAGTACATCAGCAACGAACTCACCAGCATGGAGATCGCAATGAAAACATACATTTCCTTGCTGATTCTTTTAGCAATTACCACCCTCAGATAAGGAAGTCCTGCAAAGTGCACCTCCCCCATCTGGTCACAAAATTTATGCGTAAGCTGTTGAATATCAAATACTACTCCAGACTTTTTCAGATCGTTCAGATAACGTTCATCTATAGCCACCATCATAAGCGACACATGCGTCGAGTCATTATACAATACGTTCCGATACAATGGATTTCTTCGAATCTCGTTCTTCACCTTTTCCACCGATTTCTCCTGATAAGTCACATCAGAAAAAATGCGTTCGATCTCAAACTTGTTTTCCGTTTTATTGTTTCGAATATTAAATAAAGTTGCTTCTGAAATAACAGATTCAACGCCATCCAATTGTAGGATCGAATCTCCCAGTTCCTTCCACTTCAGAAAGTTCTTCCCTGTGTAAAGCGAATCTGTTTTAACGGCTATCACGAAAGTAGAGCCGTCTTCACCAAAACGTTCTTTGAATAAATTGTAATTCTGGGTAGTAGTAGAGTTCTTAGGAAGAATGATCCCGTATTTATTCTCCATTCTCAACCCTGTCGCCGCATAATATCCAAGATATACGGTGAGTAGCGTAATCGCACCAAGTACCAGGAATCTGAATTTAAGGATAAAGTTGGCTATACTATTCCACATAGGGTTGGGCAACAAAAAATGAGGTTAAAAGTAATCAAAATAGCGGATTTGACAAATCTAAGGGTGCAGGTCAGTTGCCAGCCATTCAAAGAATTCTCGCTGCCAAAGGATACTGTTCTGAGGACTTTGAACCCAATGACTTTCTGTTGGAAAGTAGAGGTATCTACTTCTCAACCCTTTTAACTGTGCTGCCTGAAATGCTTGCATTCCCTCACTTTCAGGAACACGGTAATCCAGACCTCCGTGGATTACCAATATGGGAGTATTCCAGTTCTGAACATAGTTGTGAGGACTGAACTTCCTATAATTCTCTTTGTTCACATCCAACCAATATGGTCCACCATGATCCCAGTTTGCAAAGAACAACTCTTCTGTAGTGCCGTACCAACTTTCCAGGTTGAATAAACCACAGTGCGCAATGAAGGTCTTGAATCGGTTTTCATGAATCCCTGCAAGCATGTAAACAGAATATCCTCCATAAGATGCACCAACTGCTCCGAGCCTTGTTTCGTCCACATAAGGTTCCTGAGAAGCATTATCGATTGCCGCCAGGTAATCTTTCATGGCTTGTCCGCCCCAGTCTTTGGATATTGCATCGTTCCATTCCTGACCAAAGCCCGGTAATCCTCTCCGATTCGGTGCAACAACGATGTAGCCTTTGGATGCCATGAGTGCCAGATTCCAACGGTAAGAAAAGAATTGGCTGACAGGACTTTGAGGACCACCATTGCAATATAGCAAAGCCGGGTATTTTTTGGATGGATCAAAATTCGGAGGATAAACCATCCACACGAGCATCTTTTTCCCATCTGTCGTTTCCACCCAACGCTCCTCAACTTTAGGCATCTTCAGTGCTTTAAGAAGTTGCGAATTCGCTTCTGTTAACTGAGTAACTTTTTGTTTTTTCAGGGAAACTGAAAAAAGTTCCGTTGGTTCGACCATAGATTGTCGACCTGCATAAAGTGTCTCCTCGTACGCTGCGACACTCACATAATCATACTGACCTGAAGTCACCTGTTTCCATGTTCCATCTTTGACATTGATCACGAAGATCTGTTCCGTTCCTTTTGTAGGCGCAATAAAAAAGATACGCTGTCCATCGGGATGCCAGCAAAAACTACCAATTGAAAGATCTAAATCCTTTGTTAGATTGACTATTTTGCCATCCGACGACAACAACTTCAATTCATTTTTATCGGATTCGAAGCCATCATGAGCCATGGCTAACCACGCAAGGTATCCTTGTGCTGAAAATGCGGGATAATTGTCATACCCTTTGTTCCCCTCCGTTAAATTTCGTGTTTGCGCACTAGCGATATCGTATTCGTACAACTCGCTGTTGGTGCTTTGTGCAAAATCCTTTCCTTGCTTCTTTTTGGAAGTGTACACTACTTTTTTAGAATCCGAAGAGTAGCAGAATTGTTCTGAACCACCATGAGGCCCCAGTATTCCATCGTAAGGTTCTCCCATTAAAAGATCTTTCCCATAGGAACTCACCATTTCACCTTCGGAGGAACTCTCCATCTTGTGAATGAACAAATGTCTCCGCATGTAATCATCGTAATGATCCCAGTGACGATACATCAAATCCTCTTCGATCCTGGCATTTGCAAGAGGCAAATCAGGGTATTTATCTGCCGGGGTCTTTCTGACTTTAACTGCCTCGATCGTCACCACGGATTTCAGATCTGGCGCGATCTTGAATCCCTCCAGTTCCAACTCCTTGAAATGTGAACACTGTTTTTTGCCGGTTCCGTCAGCATTCATCTTCCAGATCTGAAGTCCTTCCGTTTCTGTCGACATGTACCAGACTGAACCATCTGAAGCCCATTGCGCCTCCATCTCAGAAAACGGTGTTTCAGTTAATGGTCTGCTTTTTCCGGTTTTCAGATCGATCACATACAAATCCGAATTACCCTTATTTTGTTCAAGATTGTACGTTCGCTGTGAGAACAAGAGGTGTTTTCCATCAGGTGAAACGGTTCCACCAGAAATACGTTTAAACTTCCAAAGCAATTCAGGAGTAAGAAACTCCTGTGCCGAAAGAATGGTAGTAGTCAGCATACAAGCCGACAAAAGCATCATTTTCATCCGTCAAGAAAAATGTGAGTAAAAAAGCATCAAATCTGCTCGTCCAACTGCTCCTGAAGTCCATTCGACTTAACAAGTTCTACAGCACTTTTCAAAGCCATGTAAAGAAGCCCCAACGATAGGTTGCAGAGCAAAATCTCTTGTATTTCAATTCGATACCTAAGAAGTAACAAGGTGATATTTACGCCAAATAACACGACAATCAATGCGCGTTGAAAAAATTTAGTCCCCTTCATATGCCTTTCATTTCCGAACTAAATTTACGCTGTTGTGAAGCCGACTTTCAGCTAATCCTGATTACTTGTTCACAGGCATTCGTAGAAAACCTCATTCCCTGGAAGAACATGAGATCAACCGAAAAAGAAATTCCAGTGCTGGAAACTTTAAATCACAAGAAATTCTTCTGCTTCAGGATCTCAGCCATTTCGAGCTGAAGTTTCTTAGCTTCCAACCCAGCTTTCTCTGCAAAATCGGTTTCTTGAGAAGCGTAGATGATGCCCCGTGAAGAGTTTACCAGCAAACCACAATCACGGTTCCAACCATAGTTACAAACGTCCTCGAGTGAACCGCCCTGGGCGCCAACACCGGGAACCAAAAAGAAATGATCCGGAACAACTTTCCTCACCTCTGCAATGTCTTCAGCCCTTGTAGCGCCAACAACATACATCAGATTCTCAGGTGTGCCCCAGGTTGCTGATCTTTGTAATACCGTTTTGAAAAGTTCTGTTCCGCTGGCATCCTTCGTCATTTGAAAATCCAACGCACCGGCATTCGAAGTAAGTGCCAGAAGAATGACCCATTTATCCTTAAACTCCAGAAAAGGAGTCACTGAATCACTTCCCATGTAAGGAGCAACGGTTACAGAATCACAATCCAGGTATTCAAAGAAGGTTTTCGCGTAGTAGGTAGAAGTGTTGCCTATGTCACCTCGCTTGGCATCTGCGATGGTAAAAATGTCTTTCGGAATGTATTCCAATGTCTTTCTCAAAGACTCCCAACCTTTCGGGCCATAACATTCATAGAACGCAATGTTCGGTTTATAGGCTACCGTATAATCTTTGGTCGCATCAATAATCGCCTTGTTGAACTCGAAGATCGGATCTTCCGTTTCCAGCAAATGCTTTGGAATCTTATTGAGATCCGTATCCAGTCCAACACACAAAAAAGACTTTTTTCTTCGAATTTGTTGAATCAATTGCTCTCTTGTCATTACTGTACCTCCTGTCCTTTCAATTTTTCTGCATTTTCTGCCACCTTCAGTGAATCGATCATCTCCTTGATGTTGCCATTCATAAAATCTCCGAGATTGTACATCGATTTATTGATTCGGTGATCTGTGATCCTTCCTTGCGGATAGTTGTAGGTACGTATCTTGTCAGACCGGTCTCCCGATGCAACCAATGTTTTTCTCTGCGCCGCACGCTCGTTGTGCACACGATCCAATTCTGCCTGATATAAACGAGAGCGCAATACTGAAATTGCTTTTTCCAGGTTCTTGTGCTGTGAACGACCATCCTGACATTCCACTACTGTTCCCGTAGGGATGTGTGTCAATCGAATCGCTGATTCTGTTTTGTTGATATGCTGACCACCCGCGCCGGATGCACGAAACGTATCTTTTCTAACATCGTTCATATCGAGGTTAAAATCTACTTCCTCAGCTTCGGGAAGTACTGCAACCGTAATCGCTGAAGTATGCACACGACCTTGAGATTCTGTCTCAGGCACACGCTGTACACGATGTACTCCTGATTCAAATTTCAGCATTCCATAGATTCCTGCCCCAGTAATCTCCATAGAAATCTCCTTGTACCCTTTCATCGAACCCTCGGATGAGTTGAGAATATCGTATTGCCAACCCATTTCCTTAAAGAACATGGTGTACATTCGGAAACAGTCCTCCACGAAGATACATGCCTCATCCCCTCCTGTTCCTGCGCGTAATTCAAGGATGGCATTCTTGTCATCTTCAGGATCTTTCGGTATCAAAAGAAATTTGATATCCTCTTCCATCTGTGGACGACGTTCTTCAATCTCCTGCACTTCAGCTTTGGCCATCTCACGCATTTCGGGATCTGTTTCAATCTCAAGCAACTCTTTAGCACTGCGCAAATTCCCAAGAAGATTCTTGTATTCCTTGTAAACCTGATCAATGTCTTCCAGGTCCTTGTATTCTTTGTTGAGTTTTACGTAGCGATCCATGTCCGCAATGATATCCGGATCGACAATCATTTTACCTACTTCAACAAAACGAAAGTGAATGGCTTCGAGTTTGGTTAACAGATCACTCATAAATAAGGCAAAGAATTAATACTCGAACGTGCCGTAGGGTGAAACGATCGTCACTTTTTTATCATCATGCGCTTCAACACGTCCAACGATCTGTGCCGGTATACCAAACGATTCTGAAATGCGGATAATTTCTGGAGCTAGTTCGGCTGGGACATACAATTCCATTCGGTGCCCCATGTTGAACACTTTATACATTTCCTTCCAATCCGTACCTGATTCATTCTGGATCAACTCGAACAATGGCGGTGTAGGAAACAGGTTGTCTTTGATGACATGAACCTTGTCTACGAAATGTAAGACTTTCGTTTGTGCTCCGCCTGAACAGTGCACCATGCCATGTATCTGGTCGCGATGACTGTCAAGTATCTTCTTGATCACAGGAGCATAAGTACGGGTTGGAGATAATACCAACTTACCTGCATCCAATGGCGTTCCTTCCACTTCGTCTGATAATTTCTTTGAACCGGAATACACCAATTCCTCCGGAACAGCCGGATCAAAACTCTCTGGAAACTCCAATGCTAAGTCATGCGCAAAAACATCGTGTCTGGCTGAGGTCAACCCGTTACTACCCATTCCTCCATTGTATTCCGTTTCGTAAGTTGCTTGTCCAAATGAAGCCAACCCTACGATCACATCACCCGGGCGGATCTTATCATTGGAGATCACCTCACTTCGCTTCATGCGACATACGACCGTAGAATCTACAATGATGGTTCGAACTAAATCCCCTACATCAGCCGTTTCACCGCCGGTAGAATGAATTCCTATTCCTTGTGAACGAAGTGATTCAAGCAATTCTTCAGTTCCATTAATAATGGCAGAAATCACTTCTCCAGGAACCAGATTCTTGTTCCTTCCAATAGTGGATGAGAGTAGAATCTTGTCAGTTGCACCAACGCACAATAAATCATCAATATTCATGATGAGTGCATCCTGTGCAATACCTTTCCAAACGGAAATATCTCCCGTTTTCTTCCAATACATGTAGGCAAGACTCGACTTGGTGCCTGCCCCATCAGCATGCATCACAATGCAATAGTCCTCGTCTCCTGATAGATGATCCGGAACGATCTTGCAAAATGCCTTCGGGAATAGTCCTTTGTCGACATTCTTGATCGCATTGTGGACGTCTTCTTTTCCTGCGGAAACGCCTCTCAGATTGTATCGGGTATCTGCCATCCTGATCTTTTGAGGTGCAAAGATAGAACGAAAAGGAAAAAGGGCAATTGTAAAATTCGAAGGATGCCAAACAAATGCATTACATTCGAAGGATGAAGCTCCAATTTCACCCATTTGATCTTCAATTCATTCATCCTTTCACTGTTTCGGTGCATAGCAGAACGACTACACCAATCGTCATTCTTCAACTGGAACATGAAGGAATTGTCGGATTGGGAGAATCAAGCATGCCGCCCTACCTCGGCGAAACGCAGCAAAGTGTGATGCGGTTCCTCTCTAAGATCCGTTTGGAACACTTTCACAATCCATTTGCTATCGAGGAGATCCTTTCCTATGTTGATGCTATTGATGATGGAAACAATGCAGCGAAAGCAGGATTTGATATTGCGCTACATGATCTGGTCGGAAAACTAAAGAATCAATCCATTGGTGAACTTTACGGGATTAAGCCTGAACAAAAGAAAACCTCTTTCACGATTGGAATCGATTCGCCTGAAAAAATGGCCCTAAAAGCACGGGAAGGAATGGAGATGGGTTTTGAGATTCTAAAGATCAAATTGGGTACGAACTACGATCAGGAAATCCTTGATCGCATCTTTGAAATCTGGAACGGTCCTTTTTCCGTTGATGCCAACCAAGGCTGGAACAACAAAGAACAGGCACTCGATATGACGCTTCAACTTGCCGAAAAAGGAGTTCTTTTCATCGAGCAACCCTTCCTATTCGATCATCTTACAGATGCAACCTGGCTTTCGGAAAGAAGTCCTGTACCTATCGTTGCGGATGAGAGCATCAAGCGATTGGTGCAATTAGAAGCCATTCAAAATGCATTCAGCGGAATCAATGTAAAGTTGATGAAATCAACGGGAATTTCGGAAGCCTATCGCATGATCATTGAAGCGAAAAAAGCAGGTTTGAAGGTAGTCACCGGTTGTATGGCTGAGTCTTCCTGTGCTGTTGGAGCGATGTCTCATTTAAGTTCGCTTGCCGATTGGACTGATCTGGACGGGCCGTTTTTAATGAAGAACGATCCTTTCCAAGGTATGACACTTTCTGACGGTTGCATTCAAGTAAGTGGTTTAAACGGAATTGGTGTCGCATTGAAAAATTAAATTGGTAACTTATCTGCTGTAGAAGCAATACTTTTGAAACGTGAAGCGGATACTGATCTTTTTGATGGTGAACATGATGCTCTTAACCAAGAGCCTTTTCGCTATGCATGAAGATCCTGTAACTTGCGAAAAAACGCACTTAATTACGCCCTATTTCGAAAAAGAGGGTGAAACCAGTCGTGCTTTGAGTAATATCTTTCTACAGATCATTCGAGGTAATTACGACAACGCGCAGATAATCATTAATTTACAGAAGAAAAAATCCTTTAAAAACAGAAATTTACATGGCCTTCTGTTATCTTATCAAGCAACGATTTACTACAACCGAAGTGATTTTGAAAAATCGGTGATATTGTGCGATTCAGCTATTAAGCTATATGACCATAACCCGATGCACCCTCTTCTCCACAGAGCCATGAATTATAAGGCAAAAGCTTTAGGAGCACTGAATAACTACAAAGAAGCAGCATCCATCTTGAACCAAGTAATTCAATCTTCTCGAGAAGCAAAAGATGAGTACAATTTAGCTGCCGCACTTTACTATTACGGATCTGTATATTCTGATTTGGGTGATTATAGAAAATGCCTGCATTTCTTGCATCGAAGTATACTTATCCGCAGAAAAATTGGTGATCGATTAGGTCTCGGAGCGAGTTACGCATTTCTCGGACTTTGCTATTCCGGTCTGGACCGCTACCAAGAAGCCATTGATGTCATACACAAAAGTATCGTGATCCGTGAAAACCTCGGAGATAAACGTGGCTTGGCTAACTCCTATTTATCGATGTACAAAGTGTATTTTGAACTTGGCGAGATCAAAAGGGCAATGGCCTCTGAATACAAAAGTTTAAAGATCTGTAAAGAATTAGCAGACCTTCAGTGCATCTCGGGGAGGTACACCAATCTGGGTGAACTTCATCAGAAACTTGGAGAGTTTGACCAGGCATTTTATTTTCACAAGAAAGCACTCTTACTTAGTAAAAAACTGAAGATCAAGAACCGTATTGCTCTGGTTCATGAAAATCTATCAAAACTTTACCTTAACTCCAGAAGGTTTGATCAGGCAAAGGCACACCTGGACTCAAGCCTAACATTGCGCCAGGAAATAGGTGATGAGGAGGGAATGATATCGGCAGATCTCACTAAAGCACAATTAGCTTTGGCTTGCTTTGATTTAAAAGAGGCTGAATACGCTGCAAATCAAGCTCTAATAAAAGCAAAACAATTAGGTATTCGTTCTTTTGAACGAGATGCGCACAAACTATTGAGCGATGTCGGTTCACTCAATAACAGATATTCTCAGGCATTTGATCATTTAAACGATTATATACGATTGAAGGATAGCCTCTTCAGTATTGATCAATCCAAACAGCTGTTGCGCCAGGAACTTGAGTTGAATTTCGCAAAAAAAGAGCAACTTCAAAAAGAGGCGGGTTTACGATTAAAAGAAAATGCAGAGCGAGAAAGTTCTTACCAAAAGAAGGTGATTATAACGAGTGTTTTACTGCTTTTTGTTGTGAGCATCTTGCTTTTTTTCAGTTTGGCACAATACCGTTCTAAGACCCGTTCTCAACAAAAACTCGAAGAGACAAACGGTCAGTTGCGCCACACCAATAATGAGTTAGAACGAAGTAAGCAACTGATCGAACTGCAACATGGTGAAATAACGGACAGTTTAAATTATGCCCGACAGATCCAGGAAGCCATTCTACCAAAGCCTGAAGATATCGAGGGCATTCTACCTCATTCCTTTGTTCTTTATTTCCCTAAAGACCTGATCAGTGGCGATTTTTACTGGATCACACAAATGGGAGAGAAAAAGATCATTGTCGTAGCTGATGGAACCGGCCATGGTGTTCCAGGTGGCTTCCTCACCATGCTCGGGGTATCTATGCTTAATGAACTGGTATTGGAACAAAATTGTACTGCGCCCTCAGAAATACTTAATTTATTGAGGACAAAGCTCATAAATTCCCTCAAACAATCCTCTGAGGAAGGGGGGCACAAAGATGGTCTGGATATGACTATTGTGGTAATAAATGAACGAACAGGTGATTTCACATATGCCTCAGCAAACCAAACTATTTTTATTGAAACCGGTGGGGAACTTAAGGCTTTCAAAGGAGATCATTTTCCTGTTGGACTTCATGGAGCATATTTACAGCCCTTCACTGAACATCACATTTCCTTGAAAAAGGGTGATTTTGTGTACATGCTTACAGATGGGTTTAGTGATCAGTTTGGAGGTGACCGAATTAAAAAGTATAAGGTCAAGTATTTACAATCATTTTTATCAAGGCTTTCTGACTTAAGTTCAAAGGAAAAAGCACAAGCAATTGAGCAGGAATTCTGCGGATGGAAAGGCACCCTGCCTCAAACAGATGATGTCACCATCTTTGGTTTTGAAATCCAATAGTATACTCTTTTCCCAACCCTGTAAACACTTTGTGCGTTTGTGCATGAAAATCCTTTTGGAAGGATGTTAAAAGTTTATTAAATTCGCATCGCAAACATTAAAGATCGATTATGAAAAAGATTTACGTTAGTTTCCTTGGCCTTTTGGCTATCGGCAGTTTCTCTGCTCAAGTGAACAATTCAAACGTTGCTCCTTTGGCGAAAAAGAATTCAGCCATGGTTGGAACCATTAAAAAAACTACTCCGAAACCTGCTACAGCAGCGGAGAAAGCTACAATTTTGTGGCAAGACGATTTTTCAACAGCAGGTAACTGGGTATTGAACAATACCGGATTGAACCCTGCAGGTTGGGAATTTAGTACTGACCCAGCTGTTATTCCTGTTGGAGCTTTGGCACCAATGGCTTCGACCACTGCAGCAAACGGATTTCTATTTGTAAATTCCGATGCAAACAACTCTGCAGATAACGATGGTTTTGACATCGTATCGACAGCTACAAATGCTACTCCTATCGATTTGACAGGTCAGCTTTATGTAAAATTGAAATACCAACACAATTTCCGTTGGTACAAAGACACACGTGGCGTTCGAGTGAGTGGTGACAACGGTGCAACATGGACAGAATATGAAATGTCTAACGTTTCTAGTTACACAACTCCGAACCAAAACTCAGGGAACCCTGAAGTAACTTCAATTGATATTTCAGCAGTTGCAGGTGGTTCTTCACAGGTTCTTGTTCAGTTCTACTACAATGACAATGACATTTGGGCATGGTACTGGGCTGTGGATGATGTTTCTATCGAAGTATTGGAAGACTATGACCTTACATTGGTTTCTCCTTACTGGGGTTCTACAGGTGCATGGGGAGCAAGACTTCCTTACTTCCAAATTCCAACAAGCCAAGTTGCTCCGGTTGATTTCTCAGGTGCAGTAAGAAACAGTGGTGCTGCATTACAGACAGATGCTACCGTAACAGCAGCTGTTGGTGCTTTCACTACTATTTCTGCTCCAGCGACTATTATTCAGGCTTCAACAGATACATTGGCATGTCCTACTCAATGGACACCTGCTTCAGGGGCTAATACAATCAACATGTCTACAACATCCGGTCAAACAGACTCTTACACTGCAGATAACGCACTTGCACCTTTCTCTTTGAATGTTGGTGGGTATGTTTATTCTCGTGATAATGGTGTTGCTGACAATGGTACATACAACCAAGGTCAAGGTTTTGAGGCTGGTAACATCTATGATGTCTACACTGCTGCTACACTTCAAGCAGTTGATGTTCACATTGAAGGTGCTGCAGTTGCAGGTGCTGAAATCTATGCAAAAGTTTACTCGATTGATGCAGCGACAGGTGATTTCATTTACGCAAACGAGTCTGCTCCTTATGTATTGACTGCTGCAGATCTTGACGCAGACCTTACATTGCCTTTATTGACTGAGCAAGCATTGAATGCTGGTGAGCCTTACCTTGTAGTTGTTGGTTCATATGGTGACGGAGGTGCAAGCAATGACCTTGTACTTGCAACATCAGGACAATCTGAAGCAAATACATCTTACTATTTTGATATGACAGATCAAACTTGGTACTACACTACATCTACGCCAATGGTTCGTATGAACTTTGACCCAGCTGTAGGAATCAATGAAGTAGCTAAGTCTTCTGTTCTTTCTGTTTATCCTAACCCTGCAAACACTTCTGCAACTGTTTCTTTTGATGTTGCAAATGGTGCTGAGGTTTCTGTAAACGTTACTGACCTTTCAGGTAAAGTTGTTTACACGAATGTTCTTGGTTCAGTGAAAGGA
>CAIYQV010000347.1 GCA_903928365.1 uncultured Flavobacteriia bacterium | reverse complement strand
TCGAACATTCCTGTGGGTCCGAATAAGTTTTGCGGGTCGCTAACTAAAGAAATAATTGGTGTTGTATGGTTAACATTGAACAGGTAACTGGCCGAGGTGATTGTGCTTGGGATCAATCCATTCAGATACGATCTTGCTCGTAAAATTTTTGATTGAAAAATATAAATTGGAGTTCCATTCCATTGGGATGAGTTTTCATTTGGATCGCTCCCGTCGAGGGTATAGTAAATTGTCGCATTTGGATTGTTGGGGTCTGATATCGTTACAGAGATTGGACTGGGGAATATGCCACTGTTTATTGAAAAGACAGGTGCGGCAGCATAGCCATCTGAAGGAATGGAAAAGTTGTTGCTAGTTCCCGGTGTTGATACACTGAATTGTTTCAAGGTACCGGAAGCATCCAAAAAGTGACCAATACTGACGTCATACCCAGGCCCACAATTGATATTCAAAACACTAACTAATGATCCGGAAGGGTTGTATAATTTAATTGCTTCACCTGAAGCGCTAATTTTAAAATTGGTATGATTAAAATTTCCTGCTTCCGGAATGAAGCGTGTGGTCATCTCATTCAAACCGGTGTTTGCAATACTTAATTCGATGTAATTATAGCTTGCAGGGTCTGGAGATAAGACCTCAAAAGCCAAAGAATCGATAATTCCTGCGGTAAGTCCAGCAGCTTGCAACTCTGTTCCTTTAAGTAAAATTTGGTGTTTAGAACTCCAATACCAATTCCCATATGGAGCTGGATAATCAAAAGGACTGTTTTGAATGGCCCCATTATCGATAACAATATTATTCAATCTCAAATTAGGACGCTGGGGTGCAGTAGACCAGCCATTTTGATAGTTGCATGCCGAAGCCGCCCCAGTTTCACCTCCAGCAAATGTCGTTGAATTATATGTTGTGGCGGTTTGTGCGTGAACAGAATTGTATGTCCAGTTATCGCTGTATGAACAAATATTTAATACGAGGTTAGAAATTCCATCCCAATTATACGGAGTGCTTAAATGATGGTTGCTCCATCCTACCTGAGCAGAATATGAAGAGTCAGATAAGACTGTTGTAAACGAACTGGAATAATAACGGTTTTTCTCACTACAAAATACCACAATAAATTCACCTGGTTGAATAATTTGATGGGGGAAAACCCATTCGCCTGGCGCAGAATTATCGCTAAGGCTGTAATTGTGTAAATCAATTGGAGAGGAACCCGCATTATAAATTTCAATCCAATCTTCATAATCACCGTCTTCATCAGAAAGGATGGTGAAGTTTTTATTGCTTCCTTCGTTAAGGACTATTTGCCCAAAACCCAAAGACACAAGAAAAACAAATAGTGTGGTAATAAGCGAATTCATGTGGATTTTATTTGTTAATCAAATATAGTATATTTTACAAAAAGTCAGAGCAGGTTGATTTTAAATGAAAAGGAATTGAATTTCATAAGACTTTAGATCATTTCATTGGAATCATTTGTGAAAAATCAAGTTAAATTACAATTGGTTTAAGGTGAAATATATGCAAACGTTATTGCGCTTAATTATACTATTGTCCTAATATTTTTGCATCAACAAAAAATTCAGAATGTATATCAATGTGGTGGTCTGAAGTCAATAATTCATCAGTCTTAATGAAGCTCAGACCGCTTCGCGTTCTTCATCGCTCTCGTTTTCATTCTGTTTCTGAAAGAAAAGCGCCCGGAATTTCAGAGCGAGAAACAGAACGAGAATGAG
>CAIYQV010000346.1 GCA_903928365.1 uncultured Flavobacteriia bacterium | reverse complement strand
GCCACTCACTACAGATACCCGCACAAAAAAATCAGTCCCGAGGTTTTCCTGGGTTTGGATTTCATGAATTTTTTCAAGGGCTTCGTCTGCGATATAAATCATAAAAAGATTATTGTGTTGAATGTATTACAGCATTATTCAGCAAATCCGTTCTTTTCCTGATAATCTTTGATAGCAGCTTTTATTGCATCTTCGGCCAAGACAGAACAGTGAATTTTTACGGGTGGCAGTTCGAGTTCCTCAACAATATCCATGTTATCGATGCCTGAAGCCTCATTCAAGGTTTTGCCTTTGAGCCATTCGGTAGCCAGAGAAGATGATGCAATTGCCGAGCCGCATCCAAAAGTCTTAAATTTTGCATCGGTTATAAGGCCTTGCTCGTCCACCTCAATTTGCAGGCGCATAACATCGCCGCACTCGGGTGCACCAACCAAACCAGTTCCTACATTTTTTTTGTCTTTATCGAGCGTTCCCACATTGCGTGGATTGTTGAAATGATCGAGTAGTTTATCTGAGTATGCCATTATGCTTAATTTGAAAATGTGAAAATGTGCTAATTTGAAAATTTCTGAATTCTAATTTATTAATGTTCCGTCCACTTTACTGATTTAAGATCGATTCCTTCCTTGTACATTTCCCAAATAGGGGAAATCGAGCGCATATGCTCCACGCCTTTACTGATTTTTTCAATTGCGTAATCCACATCATCTTCAGTTGTAAAACGTCCAAGACTTAAACGAAGTGAAGAATGTGCTAAATCGTCTCCCAATCCGAGTGCTTTGAGCACATAAGAAGGTTCCAAAGAAGCAGAGGTACAGGCCGAGCCGGATGAAAGGGCAATCTCCTGATTGAAAGTCATCATAAGACCTTCTCCTTCAACATGTTTGAATGAAATATTGGTTACGTGTGGCATACGATGTTCGATGTCGCCGTTTACCACAACCTCTTCCAATGCAAGGAAAGCATTTTCGACCTTATCGCGCAATTTAGAGAGTCTTTTCGCCTCTTCTTCCATTTCCTTTAATGCTATTTCGGCAGCCTTACCAATACCAACAATGCCAGGTACATTAAGTGTTCCCGAGCGCATACCACGCTCATGTCCGCCGCCATCCATTTGTGCAGTTACCTTAACACGGGGGTTTTTGCGGCTGACATACAGAACGCCAACACCTTTAGGGCCATACATCTTATGTCCGCTGAAACAAAGTAAATGAATACCAGATTCTCTTACATTTATTGGAATTTTACCGGCTACTTGAGTTGCATCGCTGAAAAGCAAAACGCCCTTTCTGTTACAAATCTCGCCAATTTCTTTCATTGGATGTATGTTACCAATTTCATTGTTTGCATACATAACTGCTACCAAAATAGTTGTCGGTCTTATAGTAGCTTCGAGTTCATTCAGATCGATATTACCTTTTTCATCAACATTCAGGTAGCTAACTTCTATTCCTTTTTTCTCAAGAGCATGACAGGTATCCAACACGGCTTTGTGCTCTGTTGTTACTGTAATGATATGATTTCCTTTGCT
>CAIYQV010000345.1 GCA_903928365.1 uncultured Flavobacteriia bacterium | reverse complement strand
GAACCCCGTCTACCCTTCCCCCCCCCCCCCGCAACCCCACCCGCGCAAAAAAAAATAAAATGGAAAATCTTTTCAGCTTTCCTAAGGTAATGTGCAAGTTTTCCGATCTCAAGGTTGGAGAAGTTTTCCGTCCTACTTATTCCAATAACATTTACTGCGTCAAGGTTTTTGACAAGGCTCCCAAACTTTCCAGCGGTAAAAACTTCGACAACACTACGTCTTTTTATGTTTTTGACTTTTCGGCGCACAAGTTTTGTGTTTCCATGAAGTCTTATCATGCGGATGATATTGTGGAAAAAGTTTCCCCTGACGCTACGCTGACGTTTATTTCGGAATATGTTGAGGCGCAACATAGGATTCGCGCTCGCGGATAATATCCGCAATAAATAAAAATCACTTTATTTCGTGCGGTCGAGATTGTGTGCTGCGAAATAAAGTTTGTTGAATCTCCCGAAATGCGACGGTTATAAATACTAACCGTTTGGAATCCCCAAAACTCGTAACACAATCAGTATTTATTGGCCGGATAGGATTCATTTCCTATCCGGCCTTTTTTATTGGATAGACTGTTCCAAAACCCCCGTCATTTGGAGAAATAAAATGGACGAACTCACGAACGTGATGGCTAACAGCGTTATCGTTTCTTTCGAACATTTGAAGAAGCAGGGAGAGCAGATTGAACAACTTTTCGATCTGATCAAGTCTCAGCAGAAGATGATGCTCAATCAGGAGAAGAGGATTTCGATTCTTCGGGAAATGGTTGACAACATTTGTCAGAGTCGGGAACACGAAATCGACATGATCAGGAAGATCATCGAAAAGAAGTAGATAAAAGGCAAAAAAACGGTTTAGATGTGCGCGTTCATTTATAACAGAACATCTTATATGATAGCCAGTTTCTAACTTCAGCTATCATATATTATAAAGTTAGATGGGCCGGATAGGATTCATTTCCTATCCGGCCTTTTTTATTGGATAGACTGTTCCAAAACCTCGTTCAGGAGAATAAATCATGAAGATTACTTCCGACGTTGATCGTGTTCGCTTTACTTGTGATAATGGTTATGTTTTGTCTGTTGCATATGGTTCTGCAACTTACAGCACGAACTATTATGTTGAAAAGGGAGTCCATTACAATAATAGCCTGAAGCCCGCCGAATCGGTGGAAGTGGCTATTCTTGATGAGGAAGGAAACTTTGTTGAACTTGTTGAGGGATGTCAGGTTTTTGGTTATGTCCTCGCTGAAAAGATTTCCCAGATCCTGTTTCTTCTTCAGACTGGAGATTTGGAAAAGCTCAAGATCTCTTTGGAGAATTCCAGCGCAGGGGCCCGAGGGCGGGCTTCTTGGAATCGGCACGAAGGAAATCTCTAATAGGTGGAACTATGAAAAACCTCGTTCAGGAAAATAAATCATGAAGATTACTTCCAACGTTGATCGTGTTCGCTTTACTTGTGATAATGGATATGTTTTGTCTGTTGCATATGGTTCTGGAACTTACAGCACGAACTATTATGTTGAAAATCGCATCAGTGGGAACATTTCGGTGGGTGTTTATTACAAAAATAACCTGAAGCCCACCGAATCGGTGGAAATGGCTATTCTTGATGAGGAAGGAAGCTTTGTTGAACTTGTTGAGGGATATCAGGTTTTTGGTTATGTCCCCGCTGAAAAGATTCCCCAGATCCTGATTCTTCTTCAGGCTGGAGATTTGGAAAAGCTCAAGATCTCTTTGGAGGATTACGCTGGATGAATATGTTCTCAAACCTCGAAGTTGATATCATTGTGAATGAAGATATCTGCCGTTGCCCCATTTGCAATAGCAGAAACTTTCACTTTGTAGACTTCTCTCATAAGAAGTCTGTTATTTGTGAAGGTTGTGATACCATTTACAATCCTCTGGCAAACATCACGAAGGAAATCTCTAATAGGTGGAACTATGAAAAAGCTCTTTAGGACGATGTGTGAGTTTGCTCTGATTTGTTTCAGTGTTGCATTCTTCTTCTTCGCTTTCTACATTATCTTCTCATGAAAAAGCAAATTTTCTGTGATGACTGCGGCAAGAACGTAACGAATCGTCCTTGCGTTTGGATCGCGTCTCTTACCCGCGACATCTCGTCCGCCAAAATTGGTGAGAGTGCAATTCTGTGCAAGCCCTGTGATCGTCAAACCTATAACGCTAAGGGTTATCGTAAAACCTACTACGTCAAGAAATAACTATGATTACTCTCACTCACGGTGTTCTTCCTTCTTTCGAACAGTTTGAAGAAAAGTTCACGGAAAAGATGGGATACAAGGACTTTGTGATCTTGAATAATCAATATGAAGGGAGTTATGATTGCTGGGAGCTTTATAAGTTCCTTACTTTCATCACAAATAATCCGCCCAAAGGGGATTTTATTTGTGATGAAAGTGAGGACATGGGATTTGCTTCTTCTGTCCTTTTTACTTTGGGATTTGAATGGGTATAGTATGCTCAAAATCCTAGAAGAAATCGCAGAACTTATTATTGGCTCTGTCGCTATTACCCTTCCCTTCATCGGCATTCTTTATTTCATCTATTTTTGCTACTTCAGGTAAATCATGGATAACAACTACAACAACAACTACAGCACTCTCACTTTTTTCCAAACCTCTTTTACTTTTACTTTCATTGGTGGCGATATCACCATCAATGAAATAAAGGACTCTCCGAAGCAAGTCAATCTTTTCCTGAATATGTTTGATGATGACAATAATTCAATCACTTCGGGGTCTTTCCGAAATGTTCCCACGGATGCGATTCCTGAAATTCTGATGACGGCAACTAAGTATCGTAACTTCGAAAAGTGCCGCAAGATCATTCATAAGTACAAGTATGCTAACTAAAACTGAACAAGCCATTCTGGAAGATCGTACTATCTTCCAGAAAAAGGTTATTCCTGTTACGACTTATAATGGGAATATCCTCAAGTCTGCCCAAAATAATACTAAGTTGGGTAAGGGAAAAGGTATTATTACCAAGGGTCCGTGGTCTGGTTTTCCTCTTTTTACTTTCACTCTCGAAGAAAGGAAAACCTGTCCCCGTTCTTGCCATCATTATGGCGATTGTTACGGAAATAATATGTTTCGTGCTAATCGCTACAAGAATGACGAGAATCTTATTCCTCGTCTGCGTGATGAGATTGCATCTATGGATGCAATGTATAAGGGATTTGTTATCAGACTTCATGTTCTAGGAGACTTTTATAGTGTCGAATATGTTCAGTTCTGGTCCCAAATGTTGGAAAAGCATTCAGGTTTACATATCTACGGTTATACCGCACGCTATTTCGACAACATTGGAGAAGAGATTAGAAAGAATCTCGCCCCACACAATCGAGTCTCTATTCGGTTTTCTGTGGACAGTACTAATCTTGAGCGTCTCGATCCTAATATCTTTACTCCTGATTTGTTGGCTACTGATGAATCAGTTAGTAATATTCCTTTTGTCGTTTGTCCAGAACAAACTGAGCAAACGGAATCCTGCCTAACTTGTGGTCTTTGTTTCAATAAAAACTTCCGTAAGGCTGTAAAGTTTCTCAATCACTAATGCAG
>CAIYQV010000344.1 GCA_903928365.1 uncultured Flavobacteriia bacterium | reverse complement strand
TGCGGAACGAATGTCAATTCATGGCTTTGGTCCTTTGGAGGTGGCACACCTGGTACGGCAAATACACAGGGGCCTCATTCCATTGTCTTCAACAATCCCGGGGTGTACAATGTGTTGCTCGTAATAACAGATGACAACGGAACCGACAGCGAAACGATTCAGGTAACCATCAGCGGTTGCGGCGCTCCTGTGGCTGCATTCAACCCGTTGAAAGATACCATTTGCAATCAAACATGTATCACATTCGACAATAATAGTACAACGACCGGTACGAGCACTTATTTGTGGACATTTGAAGGCGGAACACCTGAAACATCAACAGCCGCCAATCCTGGTGAAGTCTGTTACGACACTTTAAGTCTGACTGGTGATCCGGTAACCCTACCAATTGTTTTGACCGTTACAAATACTTTTGGAACAAGCACTTTCACGCAATATGTTACCGTCGTTCCACCGCCTACAATTACCGCATGCTGTGAAGCAATAGTTGAAATGGGTGCGTTGGTTGGACTCAGTGCTGATCCGTCTTCTGGAACGGTTACGTGGACATGGGTACCTGATGGACAAGGAGATATTGCAGATTGTATTACCGCCAATTGTGATTCGATCAATGCCTATCCGATCATAACGACAGATTTTATAGCCACTACTACGACCGCTGACGGTTGTCAGGCTTCTGCAATTGTGAAAGTGCTTGTGGATTACGAAACTGCCATTGGAGTGCCTAATACGTTTTCTCCAAACGACAACGATATCAATGACGTGCTTAGGGTAAAGGGAATTGGAATTAGTGATATCGATTTCAAGATCTATAACAGGTATGGTCAGTTGGTTTTTGAGACCACTAAAGTAGATAATGAATGGCAAGGACCTGAAGGTTGGGATGGAACATGCAAAGGCAAGCCCGAACAGAACGGTACCTTCCTATACATGCTGAACTATAAACTGATCAGTGGAGAAAGTGGCTTTTTAAGTGGAAATGTAACCTTAATCAGATAGAACATGAAAAAATACATTCTTTTGATCTATTCGAGTGCTATGATTGGGGTTAATTACGCTCAACAAGATAAGCACTTCAGCATGTGGAATGAAAGTCAAAGTTCATTGAATGCTGCATCCGTTGGTATGATGGATGAAGATGTCCGTTTTTTGGCGAACTATAGAATGCAATGGCTCACGTTGACCGGACAGGCTTTTACCACAGGAACATTTTCCTTTGACAGCAAGATAAAGATCAATAATTCCTTCAACACAATTGGTATTGGAGCCAACTTCACCAATGACCTCACCGGTGATACCAGAATCACCTCCAATATCTTATCTGTTCCGATTGCTTTCAATGTGGCACTCGACAAACAAAATTTCGTCAGTGTAGGATTTGCACCGGGTCTGTATATGCAGAGTTTAGGATCAGGATATCAAACCTGGGACAATCAATGGGATGGTGAAGGATTCGACCAGTCCTTATCAACAGGTGAATACTATGACAACAGTGTTTCATCTTTCGATATGGGGGCCGGAATCTACTACAAACACATCGTGGATGAAAATGCACATGTCAAGGGTGGGATCTCTATCAATCACATTACGGCACCCAATCTGAGTTATTTAGGAATGAATACCGGTTTATTCAGGAATGTGAATTTCATGATCAGCGGAAGTAAATTTTCCACTTTACGAAAATTTGCTATTTCTCCTCAGGCATTGGTATCGTTCATGGGCCCTAATCACAACATTGTGTTTGGTTCCTATTTCGAGCATGAGTTATTTGAAAGTTCAGAGCGAACGGATTATGTGCAAAAGTCCTTCTTTTCATACGGACTTTTCATGCGTTGGAACGATGCTGTGATTGCCTCTTTGGCATATAAAGTGGGCGGATTGAAATTAGGCGTAAGTTATGACTTGAATTTCTCTCCTTTAAAAACCATCACCAAAACGGTAGGAGCAGCAGAAGCATTTCTGAAGTACAGCATGAGAATTGACCGAAGCGGATACATCCACGATCGAAAATTCTTCCGTTGGAAAGGTAAAGGAAGATTGTAGGATTCAACAGAATCGTTTTTGCTCCTTTTGACTGATAACCTTCCCTCCTTCAATTCCACCGGTATGTATGAAAAGTAGATTTTCTTCTATGTTAGCCGTTTTCTGGCAGTATTCCATTAAGGCATACATTGTTTTCCCTGTGTAAATCGGATCAAGAGGAACCTGGCAGTCAACAAAAAAACGCTCCATAAAATCCAGGAGTACGTTTGTGTACTTCCCATAGCCTCCGAAATGATATTCTGGATGTACCTGTACATTTTCAAGTGTTTCTGTAATCCATTCTTCATCGAAAGCACACTGAGCAAGCAAAGACCTCATTTCATTGATTGAATCAAACCCTTTAAGTACCGGAACAACATGAAGTCTGGTCTTTTCACTCAATGAAGACAGGA
>CAIYQV010000343.1 GCA_903928365.1 uncultured Flavobacteriia bacterium | reverse complement strand
GGAACTGCGTTTCATCGAAACTTTCACCGAACTTCTTCGCTCCCTTTTCTACCTCTTTATCGATCTTTTGACGAATCTTTTCCATGTGCTCTTCGAGTAACACATCCGCACGGTAACGCTTCTTGGAATCCTTGTTATCGATCAGTGGATCGTTGAAGGCATCCACGTGACCGGAAGCTTTCCAGGTAGTGGGGTGCATAAAGATCGCAGCATCAATACCAACGATATTTTCATGCATCTGCACCATGGCTTTCCACCAGTAGCTTTTGATGTTATTCTTCAGTTCGGCACCCAGCTGACCGTAGTCATATGTTGCGGCTAATCCATCATAAATTTCTGATGAAGGAAATACAAATCCATACTCCTTGGCATGTGAAATAACCTCCTTTAATCTATCTTCTTTCTGTTCCATGAATTCGATTGAACACGTGTAAAATTATCCTCTGATCGCTTTGATCCCAGGTAGTTCGATGCCTTCCAGGTACTCGAGCATCGCACCTCCTCCTGTGGAGACGTACGATACCTTATCTGCGAGTTTGAATTTGTTGATCGCCGCTACAGAATCACCTCCACCGATCAGTGAAAATGCTCCTTTTGCCGTGGCATCGACGATGGCATTCGCCACATCTACGGTTCCTTGCTGGAAATTCTCCATTTCAAACACCCCCATCGGTCCGTTCCAAAGGATCAATTTGGAGTTCAGGATGATCTCACGGCATGCTTTGGAAGTTTCCGCTCCGGTATCCAATCCCATCCATCCGGCAGGTATCTCACCGATCTTCACTTCTTTGCGGTTGGCATTGTTATCGAATGCATCTGCAATGATCGTATCGGTAGGGATATACAAATTCACTCCTTTCGCTTTGGCTTGAGTCATGATGGTACGTGCTGTTTCCAGGTAATCATCCTCAACCAAAGAGTTACCTACATTTCCACCCATCGCTTTCACAAAGGTGTAGGCCATTCCACCGCCAACGATCAGGTTGTCGACTTTGTCCAATAAACGCTCTATAATCGAAATCTTGGAAGAAACCTTCGCGCCACCAACGATCGCTGTCAAAGGTTTATCTGTTGAATTCAACACCTTATCAACCGCCTTGATCTCTCCTTCGATCAGGTAACCAAACATTTTATCATTTGGGAAATAATTCGCTACCACCGTGGTACTTGCGTGCGCTCGGTGAGCTGTTCCAAAGGCATCATTTACGTAAACATCCCCATGCTTCGACAAGGCTTCAGCAAAACTTTCAGTTCCTACTGTTTCCTGCTTGTAAAAACGCACATTCTCGAGCATCAATACTTCACCTGCTTGAAGTGCGGCACTCATGTCATAAGCTTCTGCTCCAATACAGTCACCGCCAAATTTCACTTCCACACCCAGTACTTTTGACGTATGAGCCACTATGTGACGCAACGAATACTTTTCTTCCGGACCTTCTTTCGGTCGTCCCAGATGTGACATCAATACCACACTACCACCTTGTTTCAAAATATGAAGGATCGTAGGAGCTGCCGCACGGATGCGCGTGTCGTCCGCAACCGCCAGTGTTTCCTTGTCCAACGGAACATTAAAATCCACGCGGATCAGCGCTCTTTTCCCGCTAAAGTTGTACGTATGAATATCTGCCATGATGTGTATTGAAATTTTCGGGGGCAAAGGTAATAAAAAGGGGCTTCGACGTCGCTCAGCCCCCTTTTTATTTAGGCGTGGTGTTCGACGCCGAATTTAGTGGCCCTCGACATCGCTCGGGCCACTTTTTATTTCGGTTGAGCGAGGGACGTATATTTTAGTGCGGTGAGCGATGTTGAATTTAGTGGGGTGAGCGATGTCGAACCCCACTGATTTCATTCATTTTGCCAAATATCAGCGCCTCTTTCTTCTCCCTACGCCAGCGCTGGATCTGTTTTTCTCTTCGGAAAGCATGATCGATTCGTTTGTAATATTCGCAGTATATTAATTCAACAGGCAAGCGCCTCCTGGTATGGTTAGCACCTTGACCTGTCTGATGCTGATTGAGTCGAATTTGGAGGTATTTGGTACTTCCGGTGTAATACGAACCATCCGCACATTTGAGGATGTACATGTATCCGGGCATAAGGGTAGGTTTTGGTTGTCTACTAAATTTACAAAAAAAATGGCCCTCGACATCGCTCGGGCCACTTTTTTGTATGATATAATGTCAGAATCAGTCGCCTTCGGCGTCGCTCGGGCCACTTTTTATTTCACTTGGGCGAGCGATGTCGAATTTAGTGGGGTGAGCGACGCCGAACCCCACTTATTGTTATCTTCGTATCATGTCCAACGAACGCCAGATCTTTACCCTGAAACAAGTCGTCTCTTCCATTCGGAAGACGCTAGAAGCGCGTTATCAGGAACCGTATTGGATCAAGGCGGAAATGCACAAACTCAACCAATATCCGAGCGGTCATGCGTTTCCGGAACTCGTTCAAAAGGAGGATGATAAGATTGTAGCGCAAATTGGCGCTACTATTTGGAAGGACAATCTGAACCGCATCAATAAATCATTTGCAGAAACAGTCAAAGAACCGTTGAAAGAGGGTGTGACTCTTTTGATGCAAGTAAAAATCGTATTTACGGAGTTGTACGGATTGAGTCTGCAAATACTGGATATTGATCCGAATTTTACGCTGGGAGAACTGCAGCGGGAACGCGAAGAAACCTTAAAAAGATTGCAGAAAGAAGGGTTGCTCAATGCCAATCAGCAACTGGAATTCCCTTTGTTGCCTCAGCGGATTGCAGTCATCTCGGCGGATTCCAGTAAAGGCTTGTCAGATTTCAATAAAGTGTTACTCGGGAATCCCTGGAATTACCATTTTTTCACGATGCTTTTTCAGGCGTATCTGCAGGGAGATATGGCTGTTCCTTCCATCATGACTCAGTTGGAAAAGATCCGTAAGGTGCAACATCATTTTGACGCAGTGGTCATTGTTCGTGGCGGTGGTGGCGAGGTGGGCATGTCCTGTTACAACAACTACGAACTTTGTAAAGCGATTGCTTGTTTTCCTCTACCGGTACTCAGTGGTATAGGGCATTCCACCAATCTTACGGTTGCCGAAATGATTTCGTTTCGAAATGCCATTACACCAACAGAATTAGCAGATTTTCTTTTGCAGTCTTTTCACGATTT
>CAIYQV010000342.1 GCA_903928365.1 uncultured Flavobacteriia bacterium | reverse complement strand
TCCAGCGACTTAAAGAAAAAGAACACCAACAACTTGGATGGTCAGCTAAACGAGAATTAGCAAAAGTCAACTACCTCATCCATACAGATGCGATCAAAGAACACCTGATCCCAAAAACAATGAGCAAGGAACAAAGAGCAAAGAGCAAGGGATTACTATTAACCTACTAAATGACAGAAACATGCACAATTTTAGAAATTTACGAATCTGGCACGAATCGATTGATTTGCTCGAAAAGATACACGCTATTACGATTACATTTCCCGGAGAAGAACGCTTCGGATTGATCAGTCAGATGCGAAGATCGGCATCCAGTATTCCAACAAATATTGCGGAAGGTTCTTCTAGAGAAAGCCAAAAAGAATTCAAACATTTCTTATCGATCTCCTTGGGTTCAGCCTATGAACTTTTCACTCACCTGGAAATATCTGCCCGAATGGGCTATATCGACGACACTCTAAAACTTGAACTAATGAACTCAACCACTGAAATCGAACGAAAAATAAGTTCATTCCGAAAACAATTGAAATAGAACCAATTCAACCGATCAAAGTCCTTGTTCTTTGATCCTTACTCCTTGTTCCGAAAACGATATGCAGCCAAAACTGAATTTAAAACACATTCATTATGGCCGTTTTGCGCTCAATAGTACACATGGACCTCGATACATTTTTTGTGTCGTGCGAACGCCTGCTCGATAGCAGACTCTTAGGTAAACCCATCCTGATCGGCGGCACAAGTGACCGCGGGGTGGTTGCGTCGTGCAGTTACGAGGCCCGAAAGTTCGGGATCCACTCTGCTATGCCGATGAAAATGGCAAAAGAAAGATGTCCGGAAGCAATCATCATCAAGGGGAATTCGGCGACCTACAGCAATTATTCAAAAATGGTGACCGACATCATTCGCGAAGAAGCTCCCCTCTATGAAAAATCATCAATCGATGAGTTCTACCTGGATCTGTCCGGCATGGATAAATTCTTCGGAACCATGAAATACGCTTCCGAATTAAGACAAAAGATCATGCGGGAAACAGGTCTTCCAATCTCTTTCGGACTCTCACAAAACAAAACTGTATCGAAAATA
Source organism: uncultured Flavobacteriia bacterium (assembly GCA_903928365.1). GTDB lineage: Bacteria > Bacteroidota > Bacteroidia > Flavobacteriales_D > Crocinitomicaceae > M0103. Next base: position 747 of record CAIYQV010000342.1, on the reverse strand, counting down.
GCCACAGGCGAGGCCAAACCGAACAACCAACTCCTCATCGACTATGGTTCAGAAAAAGGCTTTCTTGGCCCCTTATCGGTGCAAAAGATTCCGATGGTTGGACTTAAAACCTTTCAGACACTCTGTAGCCTCGGCGTACGAAAGATCCAAACAATCCAGGAAATGCCCGTAGAAATGATGGAAAGCGCACTCGGACAAAACGGTATCGGGATCTGGAAAAAAGCCCAAGGGATCGATAATTCACCCGTAGAACAGTACAATGAACGTAAATCTATTTCCACCGAGCGCACCTTCGATTACGATACGATCGATGTACAAAAACTCAAGGGAATCATGGCTGCTATGGCAGAAAACCTTGCTTTTCAATTACGAAGAGGAAATAAACTCACCGCTTGTGTGACCGTAAAAATCCGTTACTCTGATTTCCAGACACAAACACTGCAAAAACACATCCCCTACACAGCTGCCGATCACGAACTGATGCCCATCGTCTCCGAACTCTTCGAACGGCTTTACAATCGTCGTATGTTGGTAAGATTGATCGGTGTGCGTTACAGTTCCCTAGTTTCCGGCAATCATCAACTCAATCTTTTCGACGACGGAACACGCTACTCCGAACTCTACAACGCTTTGGACAAGATCCGCCAGCGCTTCGGAGACCGGGCAGTGATCCGTGCCATTGGAATGGAAGCCCGCACCATCGGACGATGGAACCCGTTTAGCGGAGAACCGCCGCCATTGTTGGCG
>CAIYQV010000341.1 GCA_903928365.1 uncultured Flavobacteriia bacterium | reverse complement strand
TTCATCCCCACTTAATCTGCGGTTCAGACTCATTATGGAATGGGCATTGGTTGAAGCCCGATCGAAGGTCATACCCAATTTGTTCTCGAACATTTTCCCGAGGTATGGGATCATACCAAAGACACCAATTGATCCTGTTATGGTTGTGGGCTCAGCAAAAATGGTGGTTGCCGGAGCAGAAATATAATATCCACCGGATGCTGCGACATCACCCATCGAAACAATCACCTTTTTAACTTTATTGGTCAGATAAACCTCTCTCCAGATCTCATCACTGGCTAGTGCACTACCTCCGGGGCTGTTCACACGGAACACAACCGTTTTGATCGTTTTATTCTTTCGCACATCTCTGAACAGTTTACAGATCTCTTCTGAGCTTAATCCGTCACCATTCGTGGAAACTTCACCTTCAGCAAGGATCACCGCAATGTTGGGTTTGTCATTTTTTGTCAGGACCTGGTTTTGTTTGAATTTCTTGCGGGCGTATTTTTCAAATGTTTGAAAACTCAGGTCGTCTTCATCCTCTACACCTACCTTTTTTGCAAGAATAGTAAGTACTTCATCACGGTACTTGACTCCATTTAAAAGGTTGTAAGCCACTGCATCATCTGCTCGTTTTATTTTCATGCTGTCAGCAATGATGTTCAATTCTTCAGATTTGATTTTTCTGTCTTCAGCAATTTCGTTTCGGATGTCTTCCCACATAGAAGTTAAATACGTGTTGATCTGTAATCTGGCAGAATCACTCATGTTACTCCGAAAGAAAGGTTCCACAGCACTTTTGAAATCATTATTAGATCCACGGATAACTTGCACCTCGACATCAAGTTTGTCCAGAGAACCTTTGAAAAAGGAAAGTTCAGTGCCTAATCCGATCCATTCCATAGTGGAGGAGGGGAAGCCATATATTTCTTTGGCAACGGAAGAAACATAATATTCTTTTTGAGAGATAAGTTCCCCTGAATTATAAGCTACAATAAATTTCCCGCTTTTCTGGAAATCTTTCAAAGCAGAACGAATTTCCTTAGCAGTAGCATATCCACATTGCAGATCGCCAATTTCCAGAAACAATCCTTTGATCTTAGAATCATTCTTTGCCGTTTCCAAACCATGCAAAATGTCACAAAGTCCAATTGCGGAGTTCAACCTAAATTGAGTCGCATCGATCTTCACATCAGAGCGTTCTTTGATGTCTCCATCCAGGGTCATATGAAGAATGGAATTACTTTTAACCGCTAAAGGTTTTGGACCGAAATCTCCGAAACTACCTATAATGCCTCCTATAATCAAAGAAAAGATCAGGATTCCCACAAGGGACATTACAAAGCCTGCCAATAGACTTGGCCAGAAAATTTTACCGAAAGAAATTCTTTTTTCGTTCATAGAGATTATTTTGATCAAACGAAAGTAGAATTAGTTCAATTCCTACCCAACCTAATTAGGATTAGTGGCGTTTCTTTTTTCGTTAATGGTGTTTGAATGGGATGAATGTTGAACTTCATTTGTAAATAAGCCGTTCATCACACAAAAACAGGATTTAATCGAAATCCCTGCTCAGAGTATTATTTTCTGATTAAATTTCGGGGTCTAAAACTTAAAATGCTAAAACTTGAACCATGAGAACAATTTACATTGTCTTCCTTTTCTCTGTGCTTTCTTTTGGGATTTTTGCTCAAAAATATTCTAGGGTTAAGATTTATTCCGATGCTGCAGGCTTACTTCGCTTGTCTGAACTAGGAGTAGCCGTTGATCACGGAACCTACAAGCACAACATGTTCTTTATCTCCGAATTTTCAGATCGGGAAATAGCGATTATGAAGGAGAATGGCTATTCCATTGAAGTAATAATCGATGATGTACAAGCCTACTTTCTGGAGCAAAATGCTTTGAATAAGGCTCCTGAACAGAAGAATGTCACCTGTTCAAGTTCCACTGGAGGAAGCACATCCACAGGTTTTTCGCCAGCCACCCCATCCAATTTTAATCTTGGAACAATGGGAGGATACCTGAAGTACACTGAGATGCTCGCTGAACTCGATGCAATGGCAGCTCAATATCCCTCGTTGATCTCTTCCAAGGCACAGATATCAACCTTCCTGACGCATGAGAGCAGACCCATATATCATGTGAAGATTTCAGACAACCCAAATACGGACGAATCAGCAGAGCCGAAGGTGCTTTACACAGCGATTCATCATGCGCGTGAACCAATGAGCTTGATGGAAACAATATTTTACATGTGGTATCTATTAGAGAATTACAACACCAATGAAGAAGTGAAATACCTTGTGGATAATACGCAAATGTATTTTGTGCCTTGCATCAATCCTGATGGATATGTGTACAATGAGACGACCAACCCTTCAGGCGGAGGTATGTGGCGTAAGAATAGAAGGAATATTGGCGGGGGAGTTTACGGGGTGGACTTAAACAGAAACTATTCCTATGGTTGGGGTACAACCGGAACAAGTTCACAGACAAGCAACGACACGTATTGTGGTACCTCTGCTTTCTCAGAACCTGAAACACAGGCAATCAGATGGTTGGTTCAGAACAATGATTTTAAAACAGCATTTAATGCTCATACTTACGCCGAGTCTATCTTATTTCCCATAGGAACAACCACAGCTGAATTTGCTCCCCGACATGATTGGTTTCAGGACGAAACAAACTTAATGGTTCAATATAACGGGTACACGGCAATAAAAAGTTCAGGGTTATATCCTGCTTCGGGTGATTCTGATGATTACATGTACAAAATGGATATTGGTATTGGACAGAAGGATACGGTTATGGCCCACACGCCGGAGGTGGGAACTGCTTTCTGGCAGCCTTCTTCACAGATCATAGCCACTTCAAATGAAATGGTTTTTCCTAACTTGGTTTTGGCGCATTTAACCCGTAAATATCTTATTGTTCAGGATACCGATCCAAGTTCCATTTCTACTACTACTGGTAATTTCAACCATTCTGCCAATCGTTTGGGCTTGGAAGACGGTCCGGTGACAGTTTCCATTGAACCTATTTTGAACATCGCTACAGTTGGATCTCCGGTGATTCATGATATAGCCTGCCGCGCAACGGAAACAGGTGCGATTTCGTACACCTTGTCACCTTCGATTCAATTTGGTGATCTCGTGAAGTATGTTTTAAAGACAGACAATGGATTGTGGGTAAAAAAAGATACGATTACCAAAACATATGGTTCACTTACACTTCAGGCATTGGAAGATGGAACGACGACCAACTGGACCGCATCGCCTACTTCAACAAGTTGGACGACCACGACGAGCACCTATGTTTCTGCAACTCGTTCTTACACGGAAAGTCCAACAGGTAATTACAATAATAATCAGAATAAAACTTACACATACAACAATACGATTGATTTGACCAATGCAACGGCAGCTATGATCTCTTACTACTGCAAATGGGGTATTGAAACGGATTATGACTACTGCCAATTCCAGGTTTCT
>CAIYQV010000340.1 GCA_903928365.1 uncultured Flavobacteriia bacterium | reverse complement strand
TAGCGCTATCGGTGAACGCTCAGAAAATAATAACGATCGATGGAGATGTAGCTTGGGTATTTGGATGTGATACCATCGTGAAAGCGAGCCAGGGAATAGCCTTGATGAATGAAAAATCATTTCATAAGACTTCCATTACTGCTGGAAAGAATCATATGGTATTTGACCTGATATCGATGACAATAACGAATGATGCTATCCATAAGCAGGACACTATTCACGAGGTCTTCTGCATGGAGAATCTCACCATAAAAGGAGATACCATCTGTTTTTACTGCGACGCCATCAGTCGGGGGGAGGAAAAAATTCCTTTTCGAATGTATTGGACTCTTTTAATTAATCCCAAAGCAGAATCCGACATTGTTTGGATTGCGGCTATCGAACGTCCAGACCAAAACAATTATGTTATAGGTCAATTTGTAAAGAAAAGCATGTGCAAGCTTACGGTGCAGCGGTAAGGGGGGATCTAAGTAGGGGTAAATACAACTTTTTGAGATAAACCATCAAATAATTGCTGAATCCTCATGAAGTGCCCTTTATTTTTTGCTGCCCCAAAATAATTTTTTCGTTTGTTACAAACTCTTTTCCATTTCGTTTTTACAAAAAATCAACAATGAAACACTCCTACCTAATTTTTAAACTGTAAACTATGAAAAAGTTGATCGTTTCGTGCTTGCTGTTGATGGCATTTCAAACGCAGGCTGCCAAGAAGAATCCCTGGACGCTCCCGCAAAGTGAACTGACACATGTGTATCGTTGTGCGGAAAATGACCGCACTACGGAATTACTTCGTCTATATGCTGATGGGACTTTTGAACACTTGTTATTTGAGCGCAAAAGTACCCGACGTGAACAGGTCGAGAGAAATCTGGGAACCTACATCATCAAAAAAGGTCGAATTGAATTTCAGAAGCCGACTCAAAGTGAGTTTACCGGTAAATTCAAATATGGAAGTTTTTTGTTTAAGAATGGTAAATTATTTGAAAACAGAATAGATGCTGCTTTTAGGACGGACAGAGAGGTTTTCAAACAGTCTGATGAGCGTCGATTTCGCAAACCATTTTTCATCAAACTGAAAGAAGATGAGGTGGTGAATAACAGTGGAGCGGCTGAGCTATTGCAAATCAGCGACATCGTGAATTACCTATTGCAAAACCAGGTAACAGATATTCAGAAACTTTGCATCCTGGAGGAATTTGTGGTGCGGAGTGTCGAATTCGATTCGGAGGGAGTTAAAGCCGGCAAGCTTACGAACGAGCAAATGAATACCCTGGCTATTCTTGCAGGTTCAAAGAGAGTGGCAACCTCGGTGGGGTATGCCCATGCCCTTCGTTCATTGTGTCTGGAGGCAGGATTAGACTGCAAAAGGGTAGAGGGTGTGATCAGAGATAAATCCAATGTGGATAAACTTACATCACACAACTGGAATATAGTGACAATAAACGGGCAACTAGAAATTCACGACATTCTATTGGCAGACAATGGTGATAAGGTGGATGAGAAATGGATCAATGTGGCTCCGGAGGTGTTTGTGAATTCACATTTGCCTCTAAACGAAAAGGATCAATTACTTACAAATCCTGTTTCGAAAGAGAACTTTCAGTCTTCTCCTCTGTTGACAAGCAGTTTCAAACAAAATTCCTTGCCTCAACTAAATTTGAAACGGGTGAATTACTTCAAGGATGCCCTGTCTTTTGAAGTGAGCGGTACGCATTCTGTTCAAGTTTATCAGTTGCCGGCAGCCTTGTTGAATGTGGTTTATCGCGGAGAGAATCCGAAAATCACTTATACACTCAAACCGATGGAAGCACTGGTGTCAGAAATGGATGGCAAAACGGTGGTAAGTCTACCGCTGACGGATCACCTCAATTTACTTCGAGTGGTAATAGATGGTGAAATACAAACGGACGTTAAAGCTCTGAAGAATGGTCCGGAGGCTATTTTTAAACACTATATGGCAGTAGCTGTAAATACGCATGCAGATCCTTTTGTTAGAGGCATACTTTCTTCAGTAAAAATGAACGATACTGATCGCCTGAAAGCCTTGGTAGGAGATACGTCTGATGTCTTTTTCAGCGCCAAGAAAAAACTCATTTT
>CAIYQV010000339.1 GCA_903928365.1 uncultured Flavobacteriia bacterium | reverse complement strand
GGCAGTAATCGTATAAGTTCCGGCAGGAGCCGTAACTGTATTGGTAGAGAAGGTTACCCCAGTTAAAGGCGAACAGGTATAAGTCAAGGAACCACTGTAATTGGTAATCGTAAACGAACCCGTTGTTGCTGTACAAGATGGTTGTACAATACTACCTATTAGAGGTGTAGCAGGAACAGAAGGTGCGGCATTTACTGTAGCAGAAAGAGAAGCCGAAGAAGTACAAGTTCCATTACTCGCTGTCACAGTATAAGTACCTTGCGGAGCGGTGATCGTGTTCCCAGCTACAGTTACGCCTGTGGAAGGAGAAACTGAATATGTATAAGACGAACTGTAATTAGAAATGGTAAAACTTCCTGTAGTTGTAGTACACGTTGGTTGGGTAACCGAACCTAAAGTTGGCGTTGGAATATTACATGAAGTGGTAGTTAAACTTCCGGCTTCAAGATATACAACGGCATCGTAACCTGCATCATTTACATCTGTAATCATAAGCTTCATATGATAGGTAGCCCCAGCAGTCAAGCCAGTCTGTTGTGCTGTTAAAATCTTCGTGTTACCATTCAATTCCGTTCCATCAATCGTACCGAGGTACTCTGAAACTGGGGTATTTTGAACCCAAGATGGGTTCGCCGCTTGACAATTTGAAGCTGAGGCAGAAGGGTCGCTGGAACCTACTACACCATTATTTACCGAATTGATCGAAACAACTGATCCATTTGCCAAACGAGCAATGTTCTTTGCATCACTCGAATAACCTTGACCTCCTGAAATACCCGGGCCACTTATTAAAAAGGCAAACTTATCATTAAATGAAGTACACTGGTAATTGATAAAATTAATATCATCCTGAAATTCTTCGGACCCGAAAATATACCTGAATTTTACTTCCGTTCCTACTGGCACAAAATCAAATTCCAGAATAGCACCATTAAAGTAATTTGACGCCCCCGCTAAAACATTCAAATCATTGACTATAGTTGCGCAAGTCCCAGTTTCTCGAATTTCACCAGTTGTACATGAACTATAAGCAGTACTCATCTGACCTGCCGAACCAGGATTAGTCCCTAAAGTCAGTGGAATATCAGATGTATTACCTGTAGATAATACCAATCCAGAGGCGAAACCCATTTGTGACAAAGTAGTGGTCGCAGTAGTGAAATAGCCCACCTGATATTTGTTTGAGCTATTGTACACACCAGAAAAATTAACATTGGAAACAACAACACCACTCCCTGATGGGATAAGTACCCCATCAATCAATTGTGTTGGGGTATAAAGTGTATTATTGATTGTTATTTGTGCCCTAAACCCAAAGAAATTTAATAATACGAATGTAATTGCAACAGGTAATTTTAGAATCAAAAGCTTCATTGAGTTTGGTTGAATTTTGGTATCCATTTTTATGTTATTCGCTAAGTATCTTGATCTCTGTTCTTCTGTTTTTCTGGTGATCTGCTTCATCACACGTCACACCATTCTTACATTTATTCAATAATTGTGTCTCACCGTATCCTTTGGCAACAATTCTTGTTTTGTCCACTCCTTGAGAGATCAGATAATCAACGCAACTTTGGGCACGTTTCTGAGAAAGTGCCTGATTACTTTTGTCACTTCCCCTGCTATCGGTGTGCGAACTCAATTCTACTTTGATCGTTGGATTCTCATTCAAGAATTCCACAATTTTATTCAATTCAACTTTACTTTCCGGACGAAGGGTAGCTTTACCAAAATCATAAAGTACGTTTTCCACCTCGAATTTAGCTCCTTTACGAATCTTCTGGATCGGCAGGGTTTTATCAAGTTTGTCTGCTGAGACTTTAGTACTCACATCCATATTATTAGCTATGAAACCTTGCTTTTCAGCCCTGACCTCATACTCCGCATTACGAAGAAGTTTTGTGGAGATATTTCCTTTATCATCGGTCATTATTTGTTCTTTTTGACCTGTCGTTTTGTTTAAAAGAGTCACCTCAGCATTTGCTACCGGCTGCTTCGTTTTATCATCCAAAACCAATGTATTTAAAGGAATGTACTTCGACTTCAAATCCAATAAACGATCAGTTGTGTCTGATTTGGTTTTACCAACTGTTGAATAAGTATCCGTCAATGGTTCAATTTCCTCGTGCGAAATATCAAATGTATAAGTGTTGTTGACTTTAGCTGGGAAGGTAAATGCTCCCGTCTTATCCGCATAAAGTGTATCCTCGATTACTCCATTTTTACGCACGATAACCGGAATCTGATCCAGTCCTGCAGTAATTGGGTGATCTACCTTTAATTTCGCTCTGTAAAGGAAAATAAGCGGATTTAGTTTCACCGAAAATATATGATCAATAAATTCATTTCGATTCGAAGAAAGGTATCCATTGATTCCGTCTTCTTTAAGTAGCAGCGAAAAATCGT
>CAIYQV010000338.1 GCA_903928365.1 uncultured Flavobacteriia bacterium | reverse complement strand
GCATTGAATCGCGTAACGAACAGATCGGCACCATTATAGCCTAACTCATTTTCCGCGATCACAGGACCTCCATTAAATGAAATATCAAAGCAGCCGGCAACGGTAGGATAATCCGAAGACCCCGTCACTCCCATGACGAAAAGATTCGAGTTCTCATCTGTCACCAAACTGTGGGGCGCTTCGTTACCACTTCCTCCCAGATAGGTAGAAAAGAGTAAAGCAGTGCCAGCCGCATTGAACTTAGTAATTGCCGCATCAAATCCGGACATATTGTACGTAGAAGTACCGAAGGTATAAGTGTAGTTATTTCCACCATTGAAGGTAACATCGAATGCCCCAGTGGTGGTTGGATAACTTCCGGCCATATTAAAAACGATGCCACCGCCATAGAGATTGCCTTGAGGATCCGGAGTAGCTGTCATTCCCCAGTTATCCATGGTAGAACCTGAGAAAGTACTAAACACAAGGTAAGGATCGATCACCAATTCTAAAGAAGAATCATACCCTTCAGGAAAGGTATATTGAAGATTTCCTTCAACAAGTTCATACTCTACAACTACCGGAATTTTTTCACCTTTAAGGTTTACGTTCCAGGCTACAGGAACCTCTTCGATAATATCACCAAAATCAGTATGAACGAGGATCTTACCATCCTTCAATTCAATCGAATTCGCTCCAGAAACATTCCAAGAAATTTGATCTGGATCGCTTTGAGGGCGAAGAACAAATGAATACTTGAATTTTGCCTCCGAACCATCCAGTATCATATCAACTCCCGGATAAAAATCATTCAAGGTGACATTTTCATAGGAATGGAGATTCGAACGCCATTTCGTAGAATCGGATCCTAGGTAATAATTTCGGTAATGTGAACTTGGTGATTTTTCGGATTTTTCACCTTTCCATTGAGAACCTGCGAAATTAAATTTCAAAACCTGACAATGAATGGAGTGTGCTAACTCTTCTTGTTCATGTTTGTGAGACATCGCATCGTTTAGGGAGAAGGTAAATCCTGAACTGTCCACGTACATCTTCCCTTGCTGAAGATCCAAAGAATAAACGATCTCCTGATCCCATTGCCCACGGTTTGGATGCATCCAGATCTCCTGCGCCCCCAAAGGGAAGGCAAAGAGCAGCAACAGCATGAAAAGCATCCGATTCATTGGGCAGATCGAAAATACGCAATTAACTTCATCACAAGATATAATACTAACGTATTATGTTTCCTGAAGGTTAAACCCCGGGAATGAAAAAAGGTTGCTTTCTAGCAAAACAATATTGAACTATAACGATCAAGTTCCGCATTAAAAGATGTAAATTTGCCCCTCATTTTCAGCTTTCAGTTCCATGAGCGATGCGATCAAACACGAGTGCGGAATAGCACTCCTCCGACTCAAAAAACCTACTCAATATTACTTGGATAAGTATGGGAGTGCATTTTATGGGTTGAACAAGTTGCATCTACTGATGGAAAAGCAACACAATCGCGGTCAGGATGGTGCTGGAGTTGCAAATATCAAATTCGACATGCAACCGGGAGAGCGTTACATTTCACGTTACCGATCCATCAAGAAGAATCCGATTCAAGATATTTTCGACCACATTAATGAGCGTTTTCAGCAAATCGCCGAGGAAGATCCAAAACTATTAAAAGACGTTGATTACCTTAAAAAAAATGCCGGATTCACAGGTGAACTGTTTCTTGGTCATTTGAGATATGGAACATTCGGTCGAAACAGCATTGAAAGCTGTCATCCCTTTCTTCGCCAAAACAACTGGATCACCCGAAACCTGGTAGTTGCAGGAAATTTTAATTTAACGAATGTCGACGAATTGTTTGACGTCCTGGTGAAGATCGGGCAGCATCCAAAAGAAAAATCAGACACCGTAACGGTTTTGGAAAAAATCGGTCATTTTCTCGATGTGGAGAATGAGGATCTCTATGCAAAACTTGCTGATCCAAACCGGGCCAAACTGGATATATACGAGCAGATAGCGAATGAACTGAATATCGGGAAGATCCTGAAAAAAGCTTCAAATGACTGGGATGGCGGTTATGCCATGGCAGGATTGTTCGGTCATGGTGACGCCTTTGTGTTGCGCGATCCATCCGGAATCCGACCAGCATACTGGTATGAGGATGATGAAGTTTGCGTGGTGGCTTCCGAGCGACCAGTGATTCAAACCGCTTTCAATTTAAAAAGCGAACAAATCAGAGAATTATCACCTGGTCATGCCTTGATCATTCGCAAAAACGGTCAGGTCAACGAAGAGCTCATCAACCAACCGAAGGAGGCACTCAAATGTTCTTTCGAACGCATCTATTTCTCCCGCGGGAATGATATTGAGATCTACAATGAGCGTAAAGAATTAGGTCGCAATGTAGTTCCGCAGGTCCTGGATGCCATCGGCCATGATCTGGAAAATTCCGTTTTCTCATTTATTCCAAATACGGCTGAGGTATCTTTTTACGGAATGATCAAAGGACTCGAAGATTACCTCAACACACAAAAATTCGAAGCCATCAAAAAATTGGGTCCGAATTTCACAGAAGAACAATTGAAAGAGATCCTGTTCCAGCGCGCACGCATTGAAAAGATCGCTATCAAAGATGCAAAGCTTCGCACCTTTATCACTCAGGATGACTCACGTGATGATTTGGTGGCGCATGTCTATGACATCACGTACGGAAGTGTACACCGCGGAAAAGACAACCTTGTCGTCATTGATGATTCGATTGTTCGTGGAACTACACTCAAGCAAAGTATACTGCGCATTCTCGACCGACTCGACCCAAAAAAGATCGTTGTCGTATCGTCAGCACCTCAGATACGTTTCCCGGATTGCTACGGTATTGATATGGCTAAAATGGGGGACTTCATTGCCTTCGAAGCAGCCATTGAGTTGCTACGTGATAGGGGAATGGAATATGTGATCGATGATGTTTACAAAAAATGTCAGGAACAACTCTCATTGCCAAAAGGAGAATACATCAACTACGTCAAGGAGATCTATGCCCCATTTACGGATGAGGAAGTTTCCGCTAAGATCGCCACCTTACTTACGCCTGAATCAATCAAAGCCAAGGTAGAAATCATTTATCAAACTGTGGACAATCTGCATTTGGCATGTCCAAAAAATCTTGGAGACTGGTATTTTACAGGGAACTATCCCACAGCTGGCGGAAACAAGGTAGTTTGTAAGGCCTTCATGAACTGGGTAGAAGGAAAGAACGTACGCGCATATTGATCTGCATGAGATGAAGCGACAAACTGTCATCATCTTTTATCTGCTTGGAATTTATGTATTCCTTCAATTCGCCTGGTGGGGTTACCATCTGATCGAACTTACTGCAGAGTTAAAAAAGGCTCCCAACGAAACTTCCAAACGAACCCTAATGGTGCTTGGTGAAGGATTGGTTTTCTTTCTGATCTTGTTGCTGGGCCTATGGAAAATCCGTTCGTCGATCAAAAAAGAACTTCAACTAACTAAGAATCAGAATAATTTTCTCCTTTCTGTTACGCACGAATTAAAAACACCACTTGCCTCCTCACGTCTGATGCTTCAAACCATACGTAAACACGATCTTCCTGAGGAAAAAAGAAAAGAGTTGCTGGAGAAGGCCCTGGAAGAGAACCACCGATTGGAATCATTGATCGATAATATTCTGAATGCAACACGCCTTGAACACAATGCACTTCAACCTGTTATTGAACGAATAGACCTGTCTGAAGCGATCAAAGAGATTACATCTCGTTTTCAGAAACGCCATTTAAACGCGCAATTCAACCTTCGGATCACTGAATCAGTTGTCGCAAACGCTGATGTGTTTTTTATGGATTGCATCCTTTCGAACCTGTTGGAAAATGCGGTAAAATATGCAGGTAGTCATTCTGTAATCACGATAGAATTAACACAGGTTAAAGCGGAGGTATTTCTCGCCGTAAGTGATAACGGGCCCGGTATTCCCGACGAGGAAAAAAGAGCCATCTTCCGAAAATTCTATCGAAGTGGCAACGAAGAAATACGGGCTCAAAAAGGAAGCGGACTCGGACTCTATATTGTTTCGGAATTAGTACGCTTGCAACAAGGTACTATCCAGTTATCCCGCTCTGAAAATGGTGGGGCTAAATTTCAAATAACTTTACCCTTATGACAGAACATTTCGGATTGATCATTCTTGACGGTTGGGGAATCGGAGACGGTTCTTCTTCTGATGCCATTGCGAACGCGAAAACTCCGATCATGGATAGTTTACTAAAAACCTATCCTCATGCCATGCTCAAAACAAGCGGAGAAGAAGTAGGGCTTCCTGAAGGTCAGATGGGAAATTCAGAAGTAGGTCATTTAAATATTGGTGCAGGAAGAATCGTATATCAGGAATTGACCAGGATCAATAAATCCATACGTGACGGTGAATTTTTTCAAAATAAAGTTCTGGTTGATGCCATTGACAAAGCCAAAAACGAACATCGAAATTTGCACCTGATAGGTTTGGTTTCCAAAGGCGGTGTGCACAGTTCTCAGGAACACCTGTATGCGATTTGTCAATTGGCTCACGAGCGAGGTCTGGAACGTGTGTTCATTCATGCTTTTACCGATGGCAGGGATTGCGATCCAAAGAGCGGAGAAGCATTTATCAGCGAATTGGAAGAAAACCTGAAAAAATCCACAGGTCGCATCGTTTCTGTCGTAGG